>NZ_JAZKRK010000008.1:0-61609 GCF_036626455.1 Halodesulfurarchaeum sp.
CAAGTGAAGATGACGAAGAGGCAGACCAGGCAGACGAGGACACGGAGGATTCGACAGAGTCAGGCGAGGAGTCGACCCCAATAGAACGCAAGACGGGGCCATCCGAGGACGAAGAACAACCACTCACCGAACACATCGAAGAGATGGTCAAGCGGGTCGCAGTCGTCCTCTTTTTCGCGGGGCTCGTTAGCCTGCTCGCGTTCCCCTTCGGCGAGGAGTTCATCAACTTCCTCTGGTACTCGATTCTTCCGAGTGACATTTCGAAACCGCACGTCTACCATCCACTGGAGCTCATCATCTCGCAGTTGAAGGCCGCGAGTCTGCTCGGGGTCGTCCTCGCGTTGCCGATCTTCGTGTACCAGACCTACGCATTCATGCGGCCGGGGCTGTATCCGCACGAGCGGCGCTACTATCTCGCTGCCGTGCCCACAAGTCTGGTGCTCGCCTTCGTCGGCTTGCTCTTTGGCTACTTCCTGATCCTCCCCGCGGTCATGACCTATTTCATGCAGTACTCGCGAGATGTCGTCGACATCGCGTTCGCACTCGGTGATACCTTTACGCTCATGCTCGTGCTGCTGGGCTTTCTCGCGGTTGTCTTCCAGATTCCGCTGTTCATCATGCTCGCCATAATGATGGGGTTGACCACCCGGACCTGGCTCGAGGACCGGCGGCTAATCATGTGGGGGGTCTTCCTAGGTATCGCTTTCCTCTTCAGCCCGGACCCGACCGGAATGGCGCCGTTCCTCATCGCCCTCACGATGGTCGGGCTCTTCGAGGGGACCCTCCTCTTACTCAGATGGACGGGTCGCGGGGACGGCTGACTCCCCAACCGTTTAGCCGCTCGGAGTGAAGGTTCAACTCGATGGAGATCGAGGCGATCCCCGGAGTCGGGCCGAAGACCCGAGAGGCGCTGACCGCACTCGACGATCCAGAAGGCGCTCTTGAACGGGGAGACGTTGCCACGATTGCGTCCGCACCAGGGCTTTCACAGGGGCGAGCCGTCAGACTCGTCCGGAACGCGATCAGGCATCGACACGACGACCCCGGCGGGTTTCTCGCCACAGATCGAGCCGAAGCGGTGTACAAAGGGCTGCTCGACCGTCTCGCGGACAGAACGGTCACCGAGTACGGTCGGCAGCGCGTCGAGACGTTCTACCCGAGTGCAGTCGATGCACGGATCGCGGAAACCGAAACCGTCGCGACGCGAGCACTCGAACGGGACGTCGACCAAGCCGTGCTGGATGCCCTCAACGGGCTCGAGCCCCTGAGCGAGCCACGGGACGTTCGCGTTCGTGATCGCTGTCTGGCGACGACGGACGCAGAAACGTACAGCAAAGCCAGGGACGCCATACCCGAAGTGAGCGTCGAACTCGTCGAGGACACCCGCTCACTCGCCGACCTCGCCCGAGGCTATGCGACTGTGATCGCCCTCGACGAGGAATTCGCCGGGATCGACATCGACGGGGACGTGCAGGTCCAACCGAACGCGCTTGCAAGTCCCGTTGAGGTCGTACCGGAACGGGTCCTCTCGTTCTACGGCGCGAATCGCGAGTCCATCCGAGCGGCCGCAGCCGTCCACCGGGTCGCCGGTCTCGACTGCGAACTGGATCTCGAAGGGCTCCTCGAGGCACTCGACCGAATCGACGGGCAAGGTACGGTCACAAGCGACGAGGAACTCTCGCGGCTCACAACCGCTGTCTCGGAACTAGAGCAGGCCGTTTCGACGGCCGAATCAATTGCTAACGACCGGCTGACTGAAGCGATCTCCGAGACCGACGTGACCGTTGACGGCGGGGACTTGCTCTCCCTTGCGGAGCGGGGCGCGGGCGTCGACTCGATCCTTGCCCGCGAACTCGAAGCCGAGTTCGAGGTGGCAGTCCAGGCGGCTCGCGACCACTTCCAGGAAGCCCTCGTTCTCGAGCCTGAGGAAATCGCCACCGGAGAACGACTCTTTCCCGAGGAGCCAACGTTCCCGGTCGAGCGCAACGACGCCGTCCTGTCGCGACTTGAGGAGGAGCTCACAACGGCCCGAGACCGACGTGCGGGCCAGGTCAAGCAAGAAGTCGCCGCAGAACTCGCCGACCAACGGGAGCCGGTTACGGACCTGGTTCATCGGGCCCTCGAACTCGATATCGAGGTTGCCATTGCCCGATTCGCTGCGGATTTCGATTGTGTGATGGCCGAACACAATGGGAGTGGATTCAACATCACAGGCGGTCGATCGCCGCTGCTCGAGGAACCGCCTGAGGCTGTCGAACCCGTTGATTACGCCGTCAACGGGGTGTCCCTCCTCTCCGGAGTGAACAGCGGGGGGAAGACGACGACCCTCGACATGGTCGCCTCGATCACGATTCTCGCCCACATGGGCCTCCCGGTACCCGCCGAATCGGCGACTGTTCCGTCCGTCGAGGAGGTGCACTATCACGCAAAATCCAGAGGGACTCTCGACGCGGGCGCGCTCGAAACGACAGTCACGGATTTTGCCACACTCGCATCGGGATCAGCGACGAAACTCGTTCTCGTCGACGAACTAGAGAGCATCACCGAACCGGGGGCCTCGGCCAAAATCATCGCCGGGATCGTCGAAGCGCTCCAAGAAGCGGACGCCACCGCAGTGATCGTGTCCCATCTCGCGGGCGGGATTCAGGATGCCTGTGAGACGTCGGTAACGGTCGATGGAATTCGGGCCATCGGGCTCGAAGACGGCGAATTGCGCGTCGAGCGCTCGCCAGAGAAAAACCACCTGGCCAGATCCACGCCCGAACTCATCGTCGAGAAACTCGCCGGAGAATCATCCGAGGCAAGCGACGAACATTCGTTTTACCGACAGTTGTTGTCGAAGTTCTAAGCATCCTGCCGTTAGAGAAACGCGATCTTCCGGATAGATCGCCGCTGGCGGGAAGGGTTAAGTGGACGTGGTGGCTCGATTGACACCATGACGGACGAAGACATGCTCTCCTGGGACGAGTCGATCTTCCGGGACGAACACGTCTTCGAAATAGATTACGTTCCGGAGGTTTTCGAGCACCGGGACACCCAACTCGAAACGCTGACCCACGCCCTTCGACCGGCGACCCGCGGGTCCCGCCCGCTGAACGTCATGGCGACCGGTCCACCGGGGACGGGGAAGACGACGGCAATTCAAAAGGTGTTCTCGGAACTCGATTCCCAGCCGGGAGTTCGGGCGGTTCGGGTGAACTGTCAGGTGGATTCGACGCGGTACGCGGTTTTCTCCCGGATCTTCCGGGCGCTTTTCGAGTACGAACCGCCAGCCTCGGGCATCTCCTTCAAGAAACTCTTCGGGCAGATCGCCGAGAAACTCACCGAAGAGGAGACCGTCCTCGTCGTCGCGCTGGACGACGTGAATTACCTCTTCTACGAGAACGAGGCCTCGGAAACGCTTTACTCGCTCCTTCGCGCCCACGAGGCCCATCCAGGCACCAAAATCGGGGTGATCCTTGTGTCCTCGGATCTCGATCTGGACCTGATAGAGGGGCTTGACAGCCGGGTGCAGAGTGTGTTCCGCCCCGAAGAAGCCTACTTCCCGGTCTACGACACGACCGAAATCGTCGACATCCTTCGCCACCGGATCGAGATCGGGTTCAGGCCGGACGTCGTTCTTCCCGAGGTGCTCGATAAAGTGGCCGAACTCACCGCACAGACCGGGGATCTGCGGGTAGGTATCGATTTGCTACGGCGGGCCGGACTCAACGCCGAGCGCCGGGCAAGCAAGAATATCGAACTGGAGGATGTTACGAACGCCTTCGAATCCGCCCGGAATGTGCACCTCGAACGGCACCTCAAGGGTCTCTCTGATCCGGAAAGTACACTTCTCGAAGTCATCGCCGAGACCACCGCCGAACAGGCCGGTGCGGTGTACGAAGCCTTCCACGAGAAGACCGAATTGGGCTACACCCGGTACACCGAAATCGTGAACAAGCTCGACGATCTGGGGCTTATCGAGGCCGAATACGAAAGTCTCGACGGGCGTGGTCGCTCGCGCTCGCTCACCCTGGCTTACGACGCGGAGACGGTCCTCGAACTGCTCGAGTAACAGGTGTGTGAACAGCACTGTTATCCCCGCGGACCGGGATATGTAGGTATGGGAGACTTGTCTGCCGTGCTGCATACGAGCAAAGGCGACATCGAGATCGAACTGTACGACGAGCGTGCACCCCGCACCGTCGACAACTTCGTCGGCCTGGCGACGGGCGAGAAGACGTGGACAGACCCTGAAACAGATGAGACGGTGGAGGGCAAGCCCCTCTATGACGACGTTCTCTTCCACCGGATCATCGGCGACTTCATGATTCAAACCGGCGACCCGACCGGCACCGGCCGCGGCGGCCCGGGCTACACCTTCGACGACGAGTTCCACGACGAACTGTCACACGATTCCGCTGGCATCGTCTCGATGGCGAATAGTGGCCCGAACACGAACGGGTCACAGTTCTTCATCACCCTTGGGGCGCAGCCCCATCTGGACGGGAAACACGCAGTCTTCGGCTCAGTGACTGACGGGATGAAGGTAGTCGAGAAAATCAGTGGGGCCAAGACCGACCGACAGGACAAACCAAAGGAAGAAATCCTCCTGGAGTCTGTCACCATCCAGGACTAATTGCAGCCGAGTCGAAAGGGCTTACCGGATCGTTCTCCAAGCCTCACTTCGAGCGAGGGTAGCCAAGTGGCCAACGGCGGTGGGCTTAAGACCCGCTCTCGCAGGAGTCCATGGGTTCGAATCCCATCCCTCGCACTTTTCGCACAACCTCGCTCTCCTATTTTCTCACCAGATCGCTCTCGCAGGATCCCCGCGAGCGGAGCGAGCGGGGGCTCGAAAGACGATGCGAAGCGAGTCTTTCGGTGGTCTATAGGTTCGAATCCCATCCCTCGCATGCGAGGTCGAACGGAGTGAGACCTCGATAGCGAACGGTGAACGAAGTGACCCGTGAGTGCCAAGACACGAACGAAGTGAGTGTCTCGAACGAGGCGAGCGGGGGCTCGAAAGACGATGCAAAGCGAGTCTTTCGGTGGTCACTGGGATCGAATATGTGAGCCAATCGTCCCGAGAGCTCCCCTTCGACGGCTTTTTTGGGGCTGGACCGAAACGACAGCCATGGAATTCGAAGGACAGGTCCTCCGCGAAGCCGGGCTGGCGCTGATCGGCGTGGCCGTCTTCATCGCCTTTCTCATCGCCGGAAGTACGATGGGCGCCGCGGAGGGCGAAGCAGCCGGGGCGTTTGTCATGATCGGCGGAATCGTCGCATTCATTGTCGTCATGGGGGCCCTCGGCCTACTCTTCCTCGACAGCGATTAGTCCTCTGCGGCTTCCTCGGCGTTTGCAGATTCCTCTGTCTCCCGATTTCGCCAGTCAGTATGGTCCGCCGCCTCGTCGTCAAGTTTGACTTCGTAGTAGGAAAGCGGGTGTGATATTGCATCACAGAGATCGTCAGGGTTCACACAGTCCCCGTAAGCCTTCATGGTCGCACATGACGGTGCAGTGTACTCGGTCGGGCTCGTATCACCCCTGATGTGATCGGTCTGATACCGGGTCATCTCCTCGCCAAAACCGGGATTCGTCCGGTAGATATCGACGATTTCGTCCGTGCTCAGGCCGATATTCGCGAGAAACGACGTAATGGCAAAGCGCGAGTGATGAGCCAGGTGCTCGCCTTGCTGAACCCGGTCGAGGAGGTGTTGCATACACGGCGGGAACAACTCGGGCACGACGGTGTCGATCTCCCGCGTGAGGTCCAGTTCTTCGAGCGTTGACTCGATTTCGGCCACCGGTTCGTCCAATACGGTTGCGATCGTGTCTGGAACCGAAAGCGGGAGTCCCTCTTCGACCCGGTCCTCGACCGCCTGCTCGAGCAGGGTTTCGAGTTCGGCTTCGCTGATCTGCACCCAGCCCTCATCGAGTACACGGGTCGAAAGGCGCCACTTGCTCGGCCGCAGCGACGCCGAATACATGAGATACGCGCTCACGGTCATCTCGAACCCGTCCGCAGTTTGGCGGACGACCGAATCGAGATCGAACTCGGAGAGCAAGGTTTGGCGATCCAGGGTTGGCGTCCCGACCGAGCTGATCTCGTCCTCGTCCGCGAAGTCTTCCTCGAAGCGCTCCCGAGCGGCGGCCGCCTCGGCCTCCGTGTATCGCTGTCGAACGATCGAGGCGTCGACGAGCGAGGCGATGACTCGGGCAACTGGATAGGAGAGGAGTTCGATCCGCGTCGACCGAGCCGGGGGACCGATCTCGCGGTCAGTCAGGGCCCGTTCGACGCGCTGGCGAGCCCGATCGACGACAGCATCCTCGCTTCGGACGACGGCCTCCAGGTCCACCCCCGCCTCCTCGACGGCCGCTCTAGCCTCGCGGAGAAAGGGATAGCGGGCGTGGAACGCGTCCATCGGCGGCAGTTCCCACTCGATGCCAATAAAGGCCTCGCCGTCGACCCGAAAAAGCCCTATTCCCGGGTAGCCTACCCACAACCATGCAATTGGCCCCCGGTACCTGGCGGCTCGCTGGCCCAGTCGTTGCGGTCGGGGCCGTGGGGCTCATCCTGTCACCGCTTGTGGGACTCGTCCTGATCCTTCTCGGCCTCGGAATTATCTGGTTTCATCGCGATCCCGAGCGATCGAGTCCCGATGCGGGGGTCCTGGCCCCGGCAGACGGGACCGTAACAGTGCTCCGAACCGAACAGGAAGCGACCGGCGCCGAGCGAATCCGCCTGGGCGTGTTTATGAACATCACCGACGTCCACGTCAATCGGGCTCCGGTCGGTGGCGAGATCACCACCATCGAGCATGTGCCAGGCGGCCATTGGCCGGCGTTCACCAAAGACGCTGAGCGGAACGAACGGGCCCACATCGACATCGACCAGTTCCGGGTGACACTCACCGCAGGCACCGTCGCTCGGCGCATTCATCCACACGTTTCCGAAGAGAGCAACATCGAGCGAGGGGAACGGATCGGACACGTTTCATTTGGCAGCCGAGCGGATGTCTTGTTACCCGAACGGTTCGAATTGAGCGACATCGAGGTGGCAATGGGGGCGACAGTTCGGGCCGGTGAGTCAATCCTCGCCGTCGATCCGGGTCGATGAACCGCGGGTTTTTGTCGGTCGGGAGCGCGAACCGTGATATGAAAGACGGGGGATCGCGGGCGACACGGAAACGGCAGGCAGGCGAGCGCGCAGCCGAAATGGCAACTGACGGGGATGTCGTCGGCCTCGGCACCGGCAGCACCGCCGCCTATGCAACAGAGGCACTGGGCGCAGCGGTCGCGAGGGGACATGACATCACGGGGATACCCACCTCGTATCATTCACGCGCAGTCGCGCTTGACGCGGGAATTCCGCTCACAGAACTGGACGCAGTCGACGCCGTCGACATCGCGATCGACGGGGCCGACGAAGTAGTCGATGGAGACCTGATCAAGGGCGGGGGCGCTGCCCACACCCGCGAGAAGATCGTGGACGCGGCCGCTGACCGGTTCGTGGTCGTCGTCGACGATTCGAAGGAAACGGATGTGCTGTCACATCCAGTTCCGGTCGAGGTCGTTCCAGCCGCCAGGCCCACCGTAATGAAGACAGTTCGAGATATGGATGGTGAACCGACGCTTAGAAGCGCCGGTCGGAAGGACGGACCGGTCATCACCCAGCACGGGAACCTCGTCCTGGATTGTGATTTCGGGCCCATCGAAGACCCTGCGGCCATTTCAACTGCGCTCTCCACGATCCCCGGCGTGCTGGAGCATGGACTGTTCGTCGACGTTGCAGACGAAATCGTTGTGGGCGGACCTGAGGGTGTACAAGTCCGGTCCACTCGATAAGATCCGCGATTCGCCTGTTCGTCTACAGGTCGCGTGGCTGTACTGTCTTGCGACCGTTCTCCTCGGCCCGACGGGCAGCGTCGGCGAGCAAGTCCTCAACGCGCTCGTCAAGCGCATCGTAAAAGTCAGAGGAGACGTTTTTGTCGTCGAGTGCTTCCTTCACGGCGGCTTTGACGATCAGGTCTGCCATACGCTTCTGTTTTTCCGATGGCCCATTATAAACGTTCCCAAATCAAGCGCCATAGGCCTCGAACCCCGGTTTCACTGCAGATGCCCGCTTCGAACCGGGTCCGGAATACGAACCAGAAAGGGCTAAATGACCTTTTCAGCTTCTGAAAACCCTATTTTCGGGATTTTTAGAAGTGCCAAACGTATGCCGATGCTGGCAAAATACCGGACGAAGGCGAGTCAGGTCGGACGAAGACCGACCGGTGCCGTTTTTTCCATACCTCACTAGCAGACGAGCATGGATCAGATTTCGTTTGGGACCTCGGGCTGGCGGGCGACACTCGATACGTTCACGGATCGGCGGGTGCGCATCGTCGCTCAAGCCACCGCGGACCACCTCGACGCGGTCGGCAAATCGGGCCAGACAGTCGCCATCGGCTACGACGCCCGTGAGACCTCAAGGGGCTTCGCCAACGAGGCTGCACGAGTCCTTGTGGCCAACGGCTACGACGTGTTGCTCCCTGAACGAGATATTCCCACTCCGCTCGTCGCCTATGCAATCGTGGACCGGGATCTGGCGGGTGGCCTCGTGATTTCGGCCTCGCACAATCCGCCGAGCTACAATGGGATCAAGTTCTTCCCCGATGACGGCGCGCCGGCGATGCCCGACGTGACCGAAGATATCGAAAGCCGACTGGCCGAACCCGACCCGAGTCCCGAATCAGAGTGGGGAACGATCAGCGAGGTCGACTTCCAGAAGCCACACGCGACACACGTCCTGGACCTCATAGAACCCGAACTGGAGGGACTAGAGGTAGTCTACGATGCAATGCACGGGAGCGGTCGGGGTGTCACGGACCGTCTCCTCGAACGGGCCGGCGCAACGGTCACTGCCCGTCGGTGTGAACGTGACCCGGAGTTCGGCGGATCGCCGCCGGAACCAAGCCCGGAGAACCTCGAAGGGCTCATCGATGCAGTCCAGGAAACTGGCGCCGATCTGGGCATCGCAAACGACGGAGACGCCGATCGGCTGGCAATCATATCACCGGCGCGGGGGTATCTCGACGAGAACCTGTTCTTCGCTGCGACCTATGACCACCTCCTGGATGAACAGTCTGGCCCCGCCGTTCGGACGGTTTCGACAACGTTCCTGATCGATCGGGTGGCCAACGACCACGGTGAGTCCGTGATCGAGACGCCTGTCGGGTTCAAATGGGTCGCCCGGGCCATGGACGAGCACGACGCGTTGATGGGCGGGGAAGAATCGGGCGGGTTCTCGATCTGTGGCCACATCCGGGAAAAAGACGGAGTGCTCATGGCACTGCTCGCTGCCGCTGTCGAATCAGAGCGCGCCTACGACGATCGGCTCGACGAACTGCGATCTGAACACGGGGCGATCCAGCAGGACAAACTGAGCGTGGATTGTCCCGATTCGGAGAAAGAGCGGGTTATCGAGGAGTTGGAAGCGTCCCTCCCGGACTCCATTGCGGACCGGGCAGTCGAGGAAGTGAATCCAGCCGATGGCATCAAGGCACTTCTCGAAGACGGGTCCTGGTTAGTTGTACGCCCAAGCGGGACCGAGCCGAAGATGCGGGTCTATGCGGAGGCTGGGAGTGAGACGCGAGTTGAGGCGCTGCTCGAGGCTGGCCGAAACATCGTTAAACCTTTGGTCTGAAACCGTGGGCATTAGCGGGTGAGAGGTCACTCGACCGCGGTTTCGACGTATTCGACGGCCGCCTCCGGTGTCGTGACGGACTCGACCCCCTCGATGTCGTGGGTGTCGAGCCCGGCGATCGGTTTTCCCATATCGAGTGCATGTGCGATCTCCGAGAGCGTGCCCGTCGCTCCATCGATTGCGATGGCTGCGGCCCCGTTCTTGACGACGAACACGTTCCTGGCCGACCCAATGCCCGTTGCGATGGGGACGTCAATATAGGAGTTCGCGGCCTTCGGATCATTTCCCGGGAGAATGCCGATGGTTTGCCCGCCTGTTTCGGCCATGCCCTTCCCGACGGCTTCCATCACCCCGCTCAACCCGCCACAAATGACGTCGTGGCCCCGGGTACCGAGGAGTCGACCGACATGTTCAGCCACGTCGTAGGTCCCCTGGTCCACCACGCCACCACCGATGACACTGACACGCATGTTCCAGAAATACCGGCGCACACCCCGTAGTCCTTCCCCAGCGGTCCGGGAGAAGCTGGAAGCCGTTTCGACATGCAGCGGTTTGCGGTATCCCGGTGGCGGACTGGATCTGTGCCTCCAAGAGATTTTCGTATAGCGGGTCGGTATCAGTTCCTTACTGCGGTTTTCTGGCGGAAATTCGGGCGGAATAAAGGAGGTCCTGCAGATGGGGGTCGTCGTACATCACCCGGATGATCGACTCGCTCTCCGCCTTCGGTCGGACCGAAACCGATTCGAACCCCGCCTCCTCAAGGAGGCTCTCGAGTTGCGCGATTGTGGCCGCCCCGGACACACAGGCAGCGTATTGCTCGAGATCAGTGTCATCGAGTTCCTGGGACCCCTGCTCAGTCAGCGCAATATCCGAGATCGCCAGTCGACCACCCGGTTTGAGCACACGAGAAGCCTCCTCAAACACCCGCTCTTTCGCGGGAGAAAGGTTGACGACGCAGTTCGACATGATGGCGTCGACGGACTCGTCAGCGACCGGCAGGTGTTCGATCTCGCCCAATCGAAAGCCCACGTTTTCGAACCCGGAGCGACCGGCGTTTTGTCGAGCGCGTTCGAGCATCTCGGGAGTCATGTCCACACCGATTATCTGCCCGTCCGGCCCGACCTCCTCGGCAGCGAGGAAACAATCGAATCCACCACCAGAGCCCAGATCCAGAACCGTTTCACCCGATTCCAACTCGGCGATTGCCGTTGGATTTCCACAACCCAGTCCAAGATTCGCCCCCTCGGGAACGATGTCAAGTCGCTGCGGGTCATATCCCAGCGTTTCAGTGTGAGAGGACTCAGCGCCCCCGCCACAACAAGACGTCTCGGACTCCGAGGAATCGCCACTGCAATCACCCTCCCCCGAAGAGTCGCCTGGGGTTGTCTCAGTTCTGGTCTCCGTCTCTCCTGCCCCAATCGCGCCGTATCGGTCCCGAACCGCGTCCCGCTTTTCCGCCTCGGTTCCTCGGTCTGTTCGGGTGTCCGTGTCAGTGGACGTCTCTCGGGTCATTGGTCGTCACTCCGTACTGTCTCGATGGCTGCAAGAAGGGTCTCCGCCCGGTCCGTCGTCGAGTAGTACCGCCAGCGACCGTCTTTGCGGCGGTCAACGAGATCTACCTCGTAGAGCCGTTTGAGCGCCCGGCTAGTCGTACTCTGGTCCACCTCGAGTTCGGGTTTGAGGTCGCATGCACAGACCGGACTCCCGGCCCCATCGAGAAGCCGAAGGACCTCGTAGCGGGTCTCGTTTCCCATCGCCGAAAGCATTCTCACATCGTTCTCGATTTGGCCGGCGGTCAGGTCATGGTCGACAGCGGTACAGCAGGGTTCGCTCGCTGCTTGTGATCCCGATTCTGACCGCTCATCTGGTTCTGCCGGTTGATTGTTGGCCATTTGTATATTTGTGAATATACGGATATGGGTGAAAGGGGTGGCGATTGGCCAGGCACCATCTCCTCCGGGTCGCCCCTCCCCTGCAATCGCAAAAATAGTCCGTGTCCAATGTCCTCTCAGACAGGGTCGGTAGAGATCATTTCGGCGGTGGACGATAGCCAACTCGCCGCTCAGCGCCTTCGACCTCGAATCCAGCCTGCCGGTAAAACGATGTCAACTCCGCGTCAAAGGTCGCTGTGAGTCGGCCCCACCGGCCACCAGCCGCCCGAACGAGTTCCGTTCCAATCCCCTGTCCGCGCCGGCCGGGCCGGACCGCGATCGGCTCGATCCGAACGTCCCGCTCCCGGGGTCGACCCACCAGGCCGCCGATAACCGTTCCCCGGTCAGAGCGGGCAACAAGCACCTCCTCGCTGTCAATGTGTTCTGCAACCTCCGTGGCCGAAACCTGGAGATCCGCTCCGTCGAACACGTTCATCACCGCAGCGAGGTCGTCCGGACTGGCCAGTTCGATGTTCATCCGCCCTGAACAAGTCTAAGGACTTGCACCTCGGTTTCGGTGACCGTCCCATCGACTGGTTTCGGGCGCCCGTCGACGAAGACACTGGCCTCGTGCGGACTCAGGCCGACAGCAGAAAGCACCTCTCCGTAGGTCCCCTCGTCAAGGGAAACCTCCTCGACCCGGTCGCCGACGACCTCGACAGTCACGCGCATGTCGTGTCACACTTCGACTGGAGCGGTTTGAGCATGTCGTCGGGTGCATTGTGGGCGGTTCTCAGGCCGCCATCGTCGAGTCCGTGTTCTGGGGTGCCGTCGTCGATGATATCCGGCCACTTCGTCGTCGATACGTGCCTCGAAGGGCCGCAGCGAGCGCCCCAAGACCGACCAGAAGTACGGCCAACATGGCCAGCCCACCAACGATGGGCACGGCTCCAATGACGGTGAAGAGAACTAAGCCCAATCCGAGCGCAAACCACCGGTTCGGTTCGTCCTGCCAGCGCCCGAGCAGCCAGCGACCGACCGCGAACTCGCCGTTCACTATCCCGACCCAGATGAGGGAAAGGGAGGCAAACACGCCCAAAATCGCGAGCGGGATCCCAACAATCGTCACCGCCGTGAGCGCGAGAATGAACGGAACAGTGATAAGCACGAGCAGACCGAGGAGTGCAGAACGGCCGGTTGAATCGACGACCTGGGTGGCGACGCGGTTCGAGAATCGAGGGAGGGAGAACAGGAGAATCGCCCCCAAGAGGAGGTTCGCAAACAGGCCGTAGAGGGAATCGAGCCAGCCGATAGTCTCCCAGGAGTCCCCAGATATCCCGACCGGGCCAAAGCCACCGATCGGGGAGTCCTCCACGACAGGCCCCTGGACGACAGCCCCGGACTGTTGGGTCAGCGCGCCGTCATACCGAAGCTCCCCGTCGATCTGGGACGTCGGGCCGAGCGTGATCGTATCGGCCCCAACAGTCGCGTCTGCACCGATGGTCCCGTCGATGGTCACGGTTGCAGCGCCGACCGAGAAGTCACCGGCCACCGCTCCCGTTTGGGTGAGCGAAACGGCGCTCGCCCCGGCCGAAACGCTCCCATCGACGGTCCCAGCAATCCGAAGTGAGCCCGTCGCGACGCTCACGTCTCCGGTGATGACACCCGATTCGGCAATGACGACGTCCCCGGCGACGCCATTCAAATCGCCGGCGACCGTCACTCAGATGAGGACCGTCCCGGCTATCACATCGAGCCCCGACGCAGTTTCGCCTTCGGACATGACCACACTGCCGGTCATCATTTGGGTGCCCACCTCACCGCCAATGGACTGGGCAGCCACTGGCGCCGGACCGGTCGCGAACACCAGGAGGACAGCCAGTGAGAGGAGCAGGAACCGGTAGTACAGGGTCTGCAGTTGCATACTACATCGTTCACTCAGTTTCCTTATAAATTTATACTGACATTAAGTGGCACAGTCAGCGGGGGTATGGCCGCGTTTGACAGCACGGACTTTCCGTGGAGGCTCCGTCTCGGGGAGTTTAAGGCCCGGACGGACCTCTCCGAAACCATGACAGCTTCCGCGGCCGGGCGCCAGGAAATCTGGGTCGAGAAGTACCGACCCGAGCGGCTGGAAGAGGTGATCGGCCACGAGGCGATCATCTCGCGGGTGAAGAGCTACGTCGAGCGGGACGATCTGCCCCACCTCCTATTTGCAGGACCAGCGGGCACCGGCAAGACAGCGACGGCCCAGGCCATTGCCAAAGAACTCTACGGCGACGATTGGCAGGAAAACTTCCTCGAGCTGAACGCCTCGGACGAGCGAGGGATCGACGTCGTCCGGGAGCGGATCAAGGACTTCGCGCGGACCTCATTCGGCGGGTACAACTATCGCATCATCTTCCTCGACGAAGCAGACGCGCTCACTTCTGCGGCCCAATCAGCACTCCGCCGCACGATGGAGCAGTTCTCGAAGAACACCCGGTTTATCCTCTCCTGTAACTACTCCTCGAAGATCATCGACCCGATCCAGTCCCGCACCGCCGTCTTCCGCTTTTCCCCAATAGACGACGCGGACGTTATCGCACGGATCCGGGACATCGCGGCGACAGAGGGCATCGAATTCACGGAGGAGGGACTGGATGCACTCGCCTATGCCGCCGACGGCGACATGCGACGGGCCATTAACGCACTCCAGAGCGCCGCTGCCGCAGGTGGCGTCGTCGACGAGGAGGCCGTGTACGCGATCACGAGCACCGCCCGGCCCGAAGAGATCGAGGAGATGATCGAGCGGGCGCTTGACGGCGATTTCACGGGGGCACGGGCGCACCTGGCCGATCTGATCACCGAACGGGGACTGGCCGGCGGGGACATCATCGATCAGCTTCACCGGTCGATCTGGGAGTTCGAACTCGAAGACAAAGCGGCGGTTCACCTCATGGACCGACTTGGGGAAGCGGACTACCGAATCAGCGAAGGCGCCAACGAACAGGTCCAGTTGGAAGCACTGCTGGCCGCGGTGGCACTTGCCGCCGGGGAATCCTAACGGAAAACGAGCGCCCACTCTTCAGTCCCGGAACTGTTTTAGCCCCGCATCGGCCACTTCCCTGCAATGAGTGACCTTGAGGACGCCTACCGCCTCGAATACTTCGAGGAGGAAGGCTTCGTTCGGACGGAATGTACGGAGTGTGGCTCCTTCTTCTGGACGCGAGACCACGACCGGGCCACCTGTGGGGAACCCCCCTGTGACCAATACGAGTTCATCGACACCCCGAGTCTCGACACCGAGTATACGCTCAAGGACATGCGAGAGGCGTTTCTCTCCTTCTTCGAGGAGCGGGACCACGAACGGGTCGAGCCGTATCCCGTTGCGGCAAATCGATGGCGGGACGACGTCCTGTTGACCCAGGCCTCGATTTACGACTTTCAGCCACTGGTCACGAGCGGGCAGACGCCCCCACCGGCGAACCCGCTGACCATCAGTCAACCCTGCATCCGGATGCAGGACATCGACAATGTGGGCAAAACCGGGCGACATACGATGGCCTTCGAGATGATGGCCCATCACGCGTTCAACGCCCGCGAGGACGCCGATGAAGACTTGGCTTACGAGGGCGAGGTCTACTGGAAGGACGAAACTGTCGAGCTCTGTGACGAGTTCTTCGAGGAGATGGGCGTCGACCCCGCGGAAATCACATACATCGAGGACCCGTGGGTCGGGGGCGGCAACGCTGGCCCGGCCTTCGAGGTGCTCTACCGGGGGGCTGAACTCGCCACGCTGGTCTTCATGTCGATGGAACAAGACCCCGAGGGCGAGTACGAGCTGAAGGACGGCAACCGGTACAGCCCGATGGACACCTACATCGTCGACACGGGATACGGGCTCGAGCGCTGGACCTGGGTGAGCCAGGGCACCCCGACCGTCTACGAAGCAGTCTACCCGGAGATGATCGCGTTCCTCAAAGAACAGGCCGGGATCGAACTCAGCGAAAACGAGAAGGACCTGATCCATCGAGCGTCCAAACTCTCCGGTCGACTGGACATCGACGAAGCGGAGGATGTGGGCGCTGCCCGACGAACGATCGCCGAGGAACTCGGCGTCAAGGTCGAGTACATCGACGACCTGGTCTCGCCCCTCGAGGACATCTACGCGATCGCTGACCATGCCCGCACGCTCGCGTACATGTTCGGTGATGGAATCGTCCCGTCGAACGTGGGAACCGGCTATTTGGCCCGAATGGTGCTTCGTCGAACCGTCCGACTGGTCGAGGCGATCGAGGT
Source organism: Halodesulfurarchaeum sp. (assembly GCF_036626455.1). Taxonomy (NCBI): domain Archaea; kingdom Methanobacteriati; phylum Methanobacteriota; class Halobacteria; order Halobacteriales; family Halobacteriaceae; genus Halodesulfurarchaeum; species Halodesulfurarchaeum sp. The sequence continues at coordinate 15,821 of NZ_JAZKRK010000008.1, forward strand.
CGAGACTCCGATCGCGGATCTCGTCGACATGCAGGCCGAGCGCCTTGGCTACGAGGACCGGGAGACGGTCAGGGACATCGTTCGCTCGGAAGTGGCGAAATACGAGGAAACCTTGGAACGGGGCGGTCGTCGGGTCCGACAGATCGCCAAGGAGCGCGCCGAGACGGCCACTCCCATCCCCAAATCGACGCTGGTGAATTTGTATGATTCCCACGGCATCCAACCGGACATGGTCCAAGAGATCGCCGCGGAGTTCGACGTCGAGGTTGAGGTCCCGGACAATTTCTACGCTCTGGTGGCACAACGGCACGACACGGAGACCACCGAGACCGCCCGAACAAGCCGCGATCAACGCTTTGCGGACCTGCCAGAGACCGAACAACTCTACTACAACGACGCCTACCGCACGGAGTTCGAGGCTATCGTCCTCGACGTCTTCGAGCGCGAGGAGGGGTACGACGTCGTGCTCGATCAAACCATGTTCTACCCGGAGGGTGGGGGGCAACCAGCCGACCATGGCACACTCTCGACCGACGAGACGACAGTCGATGTGAAAGACGTCCAGATCGAGGACGGGGTCATTCGACACCACACCGATGGCGATCCCGGCAATGGGGAATTCGTCACCGGCAAAATCAACACGGATCGGCGTCGGCGGCTCATGCGCCATCATACGGCGACCCACGTCGTCATCGATGCGGCACGGGAGGTTCTGGGCGATCATGTGCGACAGGCCGGGGCCCAGAAGGGGACCAGTTCCTCGCGGATCGACATCCGCCATTACGAACGGTTGGACCGCAAGACGGTCGAGGAAATCGAAATGCGAGCGAACGAGACGGTGATGGCGGATCTCCACGTGCACCAGGAGTGGCCCGACCGACACGAAGCCGAGGAAACCTACGGCTTCGACCTCTATCAAGGTGGCATTCCCGCCGGGCAAAACATCCGGTTGATCCATGTCGGGGAGGACGTGCAGGCCTGTGGTGGGACCCACGTGACCCGGACCGGCGAGATCGGGTCCATCAAAATCCTCTCGACGGAGCGGGTCCAAGACGGCGTCGAGCGGCTCACATTCGCCGCGGGCGATGCGGCCGTCGGACACGTCCAAGCGATGGAACGGTCACTGCAGGCTGCCGCCGAGACATTTGATGTCACGCCGTCGGAAGTGCCCGAGACGGCCGAGCGGTTCTTCTCCGAGTGGAAGGAACGCGGCAAGCAGATCGAGGGGCTCAAACAGCAACTCGCCGAGGCCCGCGCTGGGGGCGGCGAACAGGCAGACCGCATCAAATTCGGCGACTGGGAGGCAGTCGTCAACCGCCTCGACGTCGACATGGACGAGTTGCGAGCGACCGCAAACGTGCTCGCCGACGACGGTGTCGTCGCCATCCTCGGCAGCGGGGTCGACGGGGCGCAGTTCGTCGTCTCGGTGCCCGAAGGGGCGCCGGTCAACGCAGGCGAATTGGTCTCGGAACTGGCCAGTCAGGTCGGTGGCGGCGGCGGTGGCCCGCCCGATTTCGCACAGGGTGGCGGCCCTGAGGTCGACGCACTCGACGATGCACTCGATACGGTCCCTGACCTGCTCACCGCAGCAATCGAGGCCTAATCCTCAAACCGGAAAAACGTCGTTTTGGGCGTGAGAAGCGGGCTGTTTCAGGCCCGGTCGATGTCTAACTCGTCGCGGAGTTCTTCGATCGCCACAGATTCGGAGAGTTCGTCCAGCCGTTCCCGGAAGTGATCCTCGCAAAGCCCGACCGTGACGCCGCCGGATTCGGCGGTCATGTCGGCCGGCCGCCCACAGTAGTGACACTCCATATATGACCCCAATAACCCAAGCCCCCTGAACGTCACGGCTGCGGCGAAATGGCCGCCCCGAGTCCGCGATAGGATTCGCGATCGAGTCCTGTCGTCCCAATTTCGTCACCGTGAGCGTCGCTTCCGCCGGTTTCGAGGAGATCATGCTCCTCGATGGTCGATTCGATCAAGTCCGTGTCAACGACCGGTTCGGCCGAGGCCGGTCGGTCGTAGGGGTAGTAGCGTTCAACAGCATCGAGCGCCCCGCAGTGGTCCAGCGCAGCTTCTGGGTCAGGATACCGAAACGGATGGGCCAAACTGACGACCTCTGCGGCATCCTGGAGGAGTTCGACGGCCCGTTCGAAAGCGGGGACCTCCCGGGCGACAAAACAGGGCCGTCCCGACCCGATACGATCCTGAAACACCGCCTCGACCGATTCGTAGCCCGTTTCAGGGTGCGAGACGACTGCCCTGGCGATGTGGGGCCGGCCCGTTCGCTCAGTCACAGAGAGGGGCAGGTCAATGCCAAGTTCGCGTTCCAAACACGAGATGATTTTGCGGCCACGGATTTTCCGATCCGTTCCGAGCCGGTCGGTTTCAGCGCGAAGGGCCGCGGTCGGATTGAGCCCGTAGCCGAGTAAATCGATCCGCTGGGTCGGCGTCTCGGTCCGGAGTTCGATGCCCTGGATGAGTCTGACCCCCTCGCGCTCGGTCAGAGGGGCCTCGAGATCGGGATGGAGCCGGTCATGATCGGTCACGCCGACGACGGAGACCCCAGCCGCCCGAGCAGCCGCAGGCACAGCACCGAGCGACAGGCTGCCGTCCGAGTTCGTCGTATGGACGTGCAGATCCGCATAGACCATACCGAAGGGGGGTCGGCCGGCCCCATACTCCTTTCGTCGGGTCGGAATCGGCGATACATTGATTACCATACCCACTCAACCCATGGGTATACCTCTCATGTCATTAGGTTCCTACGACGAACAGGAGCACGAGCGTCGAGAACGGAAGAATTCGAGTATGGACCTCTCCGAAGACGACACCAGGAGCAGTTACCAGGGATCAGTGGAGTTCGAATCGGGAAACTCCACCGAGGAACTGCTCGACCAATTCCACGAGATCACCGACGAATAGATGGGCACAAGCCCAGCGTTTTGCCCGTCGGTCCCCTACCGGGTCCATGACTGAACGGTGTGACGCGTGCGGTCAGGAGATCCCGATCGCGGGTGGGATTGCGAACTTCTGGACGATGGACTCGACAGAAACGGGAGGCATGACCCTCGAACTCGTCGACGGCACCGAACATCAACTATGCTTTGACTGTATCGAAAAGCTCCCAGAGGAGGCGACTGTCGAAGACGTAGCTGCCCTCGACGAGTCGGCCTGACCCGGCCTACAGGAAGGAGATACCGTAGGCCAGGACCGAGCCGACCATCAGGAAAACGAGGAACAGCGCCATGAGTTGTTCGCGATCCATAGTTGGTTTTCGGGCCGAAGGAATTTACCAGTTTGGACCCACTGACCCTTAATCGATCGTGGCATCGAGGACGGCATGGACCACGCCCTGGCTGTGGGATTTGATCCGTCGCGTCTCCATCGATGAGACCTCCCGACCGGCCGCATCCACGGCTCTGTGCAGTCGTTCGGTGGGGCGCTCCGGGAACAGGGCCTCGGGAGTCGCCTCGTGCATGTGAATCCTCCCACCGGGTTCGAGGGCCGAAATCGCCGGGTCCAGGTATTCGTAGGCATCGTAATAGCCCATCACGACCCGGTCGTAGGCGTCCCCAGCGTTCACCCGGATCGGAACAACATCCCGACAGTCCCCGAGTAGCAGTTCGAGCCGGTCCTCGACCGCGTTGAGCCTGGCGTTCTCCGAGAGGAACTGGAAGGCGGTCGGGTTCTTCTCGATCGCGGTGACGTGTGCCCCGGCCCGGGCCATCGGCAATGTGAAGTACCCGATTCCGGCGAACATATCCAGGACCCGTTCCCCCGAGTCGACGGTCTCGCCCATTCGCGCCCGTTCGGCCTTGTTTCCCGGGGCAAACATCACCTTCGCGAGGTCCAGCGCGTACCGGGTTCCGTGTTCGGTGTGGATCGTCTCCGTCTCTCCGTCCCCGGCGATAACCTCGATATCCGGTTCCCGCATTTCGCCCGAAATCCCCCCACGATCGACGACGGTATCCGCACCGCGGTGGAGGTCGAGCAATGCTTCGGCGACCGCCTCCCGACGGTCACAGTCACCGAACCGAACGAGGATTACATCCCCGATAACGGCCCACGAACTCGGAGCCCGCTCGATGTCCGCCTCCGAGAAGCCACGCTCCCGAAGCACCGTCGGGAGGTCGACGATTCGAGGGTCCGGGTCGATCTGTTCGATGACGTCCTCGACTCGGGTATTGGACGGCGGTTCGGTGATCGGGATCGCCACCGTCTTGTCGTCGTACTCCACGAGGCGACGACTGTCGTCGTGAATCCCTTCGTCCTGAAGTGAGGCGATCGCGACGTCGACGTTCGGTTTCTCGACGAGGGCTGCCAGGTCACTCATTGGCGGGGAGCATGTACAGGTCGCCCTCGATTCGGACCACCTCGACGGTCCGGGCGTCCGCGCCGAAAAACGAGGGGCGGGCCACACTTCGGGTTTCGCTGGTTGCGGGATCCAACAGCTGGATTGCATGGTCGTCCAGCACCGAGACAACGGTCGTTTCTACAGCCTCGGTTCGGGACCCGATCTTGGTCGCGTTCGGAACAACACCATCCTCGAAGTTCACCTCGAAGTGGTCGCCTGTCTGGAGATCGACCCCTTTCAGATTCCCCCGAACGCCCTGCACGAGAACCGGCCCATCGGTGTCCGGGACCTCAATGATGTCCCCCGGCCTGAAGGCTGGCAAGCGAACGGCGTAAGTAACCCGGTAGACTTCGTTGCCGTCGCCGTCTTCGGTGACCAGGGTCTCGGAGTCAGAGACCTTGCCGCCGAACTCCTCGATCAGTTTCGCGGACACGCGTCGCCCCAGTTTGGTCGTCGAGAGTTTGATATCCGGGCCATGCCCCGAGTCGAGCACCTCCGTGACGAAGGCCTCCCGATCCCCTTTGGCCTCCATCTCGCTAGTAATTTCGTGGGCCAATTCGACCGCTCTGTCGGCCTCCTCGGGACGTGGCGATCGGCCACTGGCACGGACCTGGACCACACTCGCGTAGGAGTTGCCGGCGATCCGCCCGCAGCGTTGACAGGTGCCCCTCCCGATCGCGACACGGACCGGTCGTTCGTCGGTGAGTTCCCTGCCACGAACGGTCCCGGTGAAATTCGCGTGCAACACGATGGTGTTCCGGTCGATCTGTTCGGGGTCGACCGTCCAGGAGAAGTCCTCGGCCTCGCGGTGGACCTGGACTTCCTCGGTCACCTCATCGATAGCCACGTCAGTGAGATCGCGCGCGCCGACATCGACCCAGGAATCGGCCCGGTTGACCGCGCCACAGCGGGCACAAACGGTGACCTCGACGGTGTCCGGAGCGTCGACGAGTTCGAAATTCTCGAGATAGCAATCCGTGCAGAGCCCCCGGTCGGTCGACCCCACCAGTTCGGGGTCGACGGGATCGCCACAGCGGGGACAGAACGTCCCGGAGTCCGTCGTCATTGAAACTGGATAGGCCGTCGAGGCTGTTAAGTGGTCTGTAATCACCTCACCCAGTCGGGGCGTCGTCACCGTGCCGGAAAGCGTTTCTACCTCCCTCCGTAAGCGGGTGACAGACATGGAGTGGAAAGCGGACTGGGGCTTGCGATTCCGGATGGGAGTGACGATGTTTCTCCTCTTCGTCCTCTATATCGTCTTCGCCGGCGCGATTACATGGTACATGGGCGGCGGGGCCACAATGATGCTCCTCTTCTTCGGGGGCTTCTCGCTGGTCCAGTGGTTCTTCAGCGACAAACTCACCCTCTGGAGCATGGGGGCCACGGAGGTTACCGCGGAGGAGCAGCCGAAACTGCACGCGACGATCTCACGGCTCTCCCAGCAGGCCGACCTGCCCAAACCGACAGTCGCCGTCGTGGACTCACAGGTGCCAAACGCCTTTGCGACCGGTCGGTCGAAAAACAACGCGGCCGTCGCAGTAACGACCGGCATCATGCAGACCCTCGACGAAGACGAACTCGAAGGGGTGCTCGCCCACGAACTCTCACACATCAAGAACCGAGACATGACCGTGATGACCATCGCCTCCTTCCTCTCGACGCTGGCGTTCATCGTCGTCCGGTGGGGCTGGCTGTTCGCTGGCGGACGTGGCAAACAGGGCGGGGGCGCACCGGTCTTCGTGGCCATCCTGGTCTCGATCGTGGTCTGGATCATCTCCTTCCTCCTCGTCCGGGCACTCTCACGATACCGGGAGTACGCGGCCGATCGGGGAGCCGCGATGATCAGCGGAAACCCCTCGAAACTCGCCTCTGCGCTGTTGAAGATCGACAACCGGATCGACCGGGTCCCAGACGAAGACCTCCGGGACCAGGCCGAGATGAACGCGTTCTTCATCATCCCCATCAAGGCTGGCTTCGTGGGACGACTCTTCAGCACACACCCGACGACCGAAAAGCGGGTCGAACGGCTCCGCGCCCTCGAAAAAGAACTCGAAACAGCCTGAAATGGGCATTCTTGACAGTCTGCGGAAGGTCTTTGGGAGTCAGGCCGAGGCAGATGCCACCCGGGCTGCCGATCCCGACGACCTGTTCCAGTTGACCGCCGCCTCGGTGACGATGACCGTCGATCTGGACTACGAACCCGGAGACACTGCCGGCCTCGTCTTCTCGGCGATGGACTCGACGGACTTCGAAGGAGCGCTTCGTGATGTCGAAGCCGTGCTGGACGGGCCGGGTTGGTCGAGCGTCCAGGAGGACGACCACGGGTACACCTGGGCGGTTGCGACCCGCTCGTCCTTCGAGGAACTCGTCGCCGACCTCTACGTCGCCGCTGATACCCTCTCCGAGCGAGGGTACGGGAACCGCCTCCTCGCGGCCGTATTTCACTTCGAACCCGAGGATGGTGGCGAGGACGTTTACTGGATCTACTCGTTCCGTCGGGGTTCGTTCTATCCGTTCGCGCCACACGGCACGTCTCAGCGGGACGACGCCCGCGAGGTCAAACTCCAGTCAGTGATGGACGACGAACTCGACGTGGAGGAGGACTCAGCGTACTGGTATCCGCTCTGGCCCGACCGGCCCAACGCGCATCCTTGGGAGTGATCGGTATAGCGGGTGAACCTTCTGGCAGGTCGGTATTCCCGGGTAAACCTTCTGGCACGATGAAAACTAACCCATAGCACGCCGGTGCTTTCACTTTCACTTTGGTGTTTACGAGGGTTTATCCCCGAACCCGGACAATCCTCAGGTATGGCAACTGACGCGGATCTCGAAGATCTCCCGGGAGTAGGGCCAGCGACAGCTGACAAACTGAGCGATGCGGGGTTTGACTCCTTCGAGGGGCTGGCAGTCGCCTCTCCGGGGGAACTCTCCAACACGGCCGACGTCGGCGAATCGAGTGCGGGGGACATCATCAACGCGGCCCGCGAAAAAGCGGACGTGGGCGGATTCGAGAGCGGTCGTGCCGTCCTCGAACGTCGCGAACAGATCGGCAAGCTCACCTGGAACATCGACGAGGTCGACGAACTACTCGGCGGGGGCTCGGAAACCCAGTCCATCACGGAAGTCTACGGCGAGTTCGGGTCGGGCAAGTCCCAAATCACCCACCAACTCTGCGTCAACGTCCAACTGCCCGAGGAATTCGGCGGCCTCGAAGGCAGTGCGATCTTCGTGGACAGCGAGGACACCTTCCGCCCCGAGCGGATCGACGACATGGTCCGGGGGCTCGACGACGAGGCCATCGAGGCGACGATGGACGAACGCGACATCGAAGGCGGGCCGGACAACGAGGCGGCGATGGAGACACTGATCGAGGACATCCTCGACAAGATCCACGTCGCGAAGGCCTTCAACTCGAACCACCAGATCCTCCTGGCCGAGAAGGCAAAGGAGGTCGCCGCCGAGAACGAGGACAGCGAGTGGCCCGTCCGCCTGCTGAACGTGGACTCCCTGACCGCCCACTTCCGGGCGGAATATGTGGGTCGGGGGCAACTCGCGGATCGGCAGCAGAAACTCAACCAGCACCTCCATGACCTGTTGCGTATCGGCGACCTCTACAATACTGCAGTCGTTGTGACCAACCAGGTCCAGTCGAATCCCGACGCCTTCTTCGGCGACCCCACCAAGCCGATCGGGGGCAACATTCTTGGCCACACCTCGACATTCCGGATCTACCTGCGCAATTCGAAAGGCAGCAAACGCATCGTTCGGCTCGTGGACGCCCCGAATCTTGCTGACGGTGAAGCAGTGATGCGCGTCGAAGACGGCGGACTGATGCCGGAGTAGCCGGTGAAGACAGCGGACTCGGAGCGGGCCGACTCGAATCCGTTTGGGCATATTAAAGAGTTCTCGTGCCCCCCGGCGGATTCTTACAATGTTGGAAACAAAATGCATTACTACTCTCGGCCCCGTAGGGAGACTGTGGTGGACGCAAAATGACCGGATATGCAGTCGTCCTCGCCTCCGAGGAGTTCGAACGAGTGCAGGCAGTAAGCATGATCGCAAGTGTCGCTGCCTCCTCGGACGTTCCGGTGGAGGTCTTCGTGACGATGAACGGACTCAACCCGTTCGAGACTGAGACCGTCGAAAACATGGACTTCGAAGGCGGCCGCGTTGCTGACGCGATGATGTCAGCCGACACGTCGAGTCCGCTTTTCACCGAACAGCTCGAGAAAGCAAAAGCCATCGGCCCGCTCCAGGTCTACGCCTGCGAGATGGCGATGGACGTGCTCGGAAACGACCTCGAGGATTACGTCGACGTCTTCGACGACACCCTCGGTGTTTCCGGGTTCCTGAACCGTGCCAAAGACAAACAGATCATCTTCGTTTAACAACAATGAGTGAAACAGACATCCAAGCGGACGAAACGGTAGACGCAATCGGCTCGGCCTGTCCGGGCCCCCTCATGGACCTGATCGGCAAAATCAAAGACGTCGACGACGGGACTGTCGTCGAACTCCTCACGGGCGACGAGGGGTCGAAAAACGACGTCCCCGAGTGGGTCGAGGAAGCGGACCACGAACTCCTTGACATTATCGATGACGGGGAGTATTACTCGATCTACGTGAAGAAAACCTGATATGACGGAGCGAATCGTCATCGTCGGTGGCGGGAGCGGCGGCACGATTACCGCAAACCGTCTGAGCGAGGAGCTCGAGTCGGAAATCGAAGCCGGCAAAATAGAGATCACGGTCGTCAGTGCGAACCCGAACCACCTCTACAAGCCACTGTATCTGTACATCCCGCTCGGCGAAGCAGAACTCGAGGACACGCGGCGGCCCCTGGTCGATCTGGTCGACCACCGGGTCACCCTCGTGTACAAGCGTGTCACGGAGATCGACACGGACGGGAAGTCCCTCGCAATGGACGACGGCAGCGAACTGGACTACGACTATCTGGTCGTCGGGACGGGCGCGATCCCGCAGCCGGAAGAGACACCAGGCCTCGGCGAAGACGAGCCTGGTCATCACTTCTACGGCCCCGACGCCTCCGAAAATCTCCGCGAAACGCTGGCGAACTTCGATGAGGGGCACCTCGTGCTCTCAGTCATCGGCACGCCACACGTGTGTCCGGCGGCTCCGGTGGAGTTCCCCATGATTGTGGAGGAGTGGTTCCGCGAACGAGGCGTTCGCGAGGACATCGAAATCACGTATACCTATCCCATCCAACGGCTCCACGGTGTTCGCCCCACAGCCGAGTGGATGGTACCGCGGTTCGAGGAGCGTGACATCGAGACCAAGACGTTCTTCAACGTCGAAAATGTCGAGGACGGTACCATCGAGACCTTGGAAGGCAAGGAACTCGACTTCGACCTCATGATCGGTATCCCTGAGTTCACCGCCTCCCCGATCATCGAGGAAGCGGGACTCGGCGAGGAGTGGATGGAAGTCGACCGGAACACCCTCGAGTCAGAGCACGCCGAAGACGTCTGGGGTATCGGCGACGTGACCAACCTCCCGACAAGCAAGGCGGGCAGTGTAGCGCACTACGCCTCGGGAACGCTCGTCTCCCGTATCGCCAGCGAGGTCCGGGACCAAGTCCCGACAGCGACCTTCCACGGCAAGACGATCTGTTTCATCGAGGCTGGGACCGAAGAGGGCACCTTCATCGAGTTCGCCTACGACCGAGAACCTGTCGTGCGCGACGAGAACCGGTTCCTTCACTGGTCGAAGCTGGGATACAACGAGGCCTACTGGCTCACCGCCAGAGGGGTGATGTGAATGAGCGATGAATTAGACGAACTCGAAGCCGAATCCGAGTCGATTCAGGAGGCGGCCGACGCGATGGTCGAACTCCAGCAGGACGGCACACTTGAAGACCTGACAGAAGCGGCAACGGCGGTCTCGCTTCTGGCCGACGCGCTGGACGACGAGATGGTCGTCGAGGTCGCCGGGCTGGCGAACGAACTCGGCCTGGTCGCCGGAAGCGCAACCCAGCCGAACACGATCCGGACCCTCGCGACCATGATGGACGCGATGGACGAAGCAGATACCTTCGAGAATCCCGAAAAGGTCGGGATGATGGGAACCGTTGGCAAGCTCCGGGACGAGGACGTCCAGCGTGGACTCGGTTTCCTGATGGAGTTTTTGGGGGCACTGGGGCGTCAGATCGAGCGTCGCTCCGAGGGCTACGAACAGGCCGAGAACTGAGGGTTTCTTGCGGTATTCGAACTCGGTCCGTCAGAACAGGTAGACTTGGTCGTCTTCAAATGCCACCGGCCCTGTAGTTTTCGAGTGACCTCGACCTGGTCGTTTCGACGACTTCGTCTTGTTAGTCCTCGAGTGACGTCGTCTCGTCGTCGCGATCGCCGAGATAGATCTCGGTGCCGTCCTGAACCACCTTCTCCGCGAGGACGGCACATTTGATCCGCATCGGGCTGATATCCCCGCCGAGCAGTTCGACCGCATCGTCCCGGTCCAACTCCTGGACCTCCGCTAACGTCATGCCCGGCAGTTGTTGCCCAAGCAGACTCGCAGCGGCCTGGCTGATCGCACACCCCTCACCGTGGAAGGCGACCGACTCGATAGTGTCTCCGTCCTCGGCCAACTCGACGTCGAACTCGATCTCGTCCCCACAGGATGGGTTGTGACCCAGGTGGCTGAACGTCGGTGAGTCGAGTTCGCCGTAGTTCCGGGGGTTCTTGTAATGATCAAGGATCTGCTGGCGGTACATGTCCGAGCCCATGCTCATGGTTGTGCTGAAGTACGCGAGCCGGGATACAAGGGTCCTGCGGGTGTCACGTGTGCCGCCGGTACCTCAGGCAAAGAGGTCCCTGGCCGCGTCCAGGCCCTCGAGGAGCACGTCGACTTCGGCGGTCGTATTGTACGCATAAAACGACGCTCGGGCCGACGCCGGAATCTCGAGTGCGTTGTGAAGGGGCTGCGTACAGTGGTCTCCAGCTCGGATCGCGACGCCAGCCTCGTTCAATATCGAGGAGAGGTCGTGGGGATGGACCCCATCGAGCGTGAACGAAACGAGCGCGCCACGTTCCTCGCCCAGGGGCGGGCCGTACACAGTCACGTCCGCCCGGTCACGGAGTTCTTCGTGGGCGTACTGGGTCACCCAGGCTTCGTGAGCCTGCACCTCACGCATGCCAAGGTGGTCGAGGTAGTCCGCGGCCGCCGCAAACCCAATTCCCTCCGCGATCGGGGGCGTCCCGGCCTCGAACTTCATGGGGACTTCGGCCCACGTCGCGCCCTCGAGGGTGACCCGCTCGATCATTCCGCCGCCGTACTGGAACGGTTCCATTTCCTCGAGGAGGTCCGCCCGGCCGTAGAGGGCACCGATACCGGTCGGCCCGGCCATTTTGTGCCCCGAGAACGCGTAGAAGTCGACGTCCAGTGATTTGACGTCGACCGGTCGAGTGGGCACAGCCTGAGCCCCGTCACCGAGAATCAGGGCGTCGTGTTCGTGGGCCATATCAGCGAGTTCCCTGAGCGGGTTAACTGTCCCAAGCGTGTTCGAGACGTGGGGGACACTCACGACTTCCACGTCGTCGTCGATCAGGTCGGCAGCGGCCTCCATGTCGAGTCGGCCATCGCCATCAGACGGAATGTGCCGGACTTCGGCACCCATCCGACCGGCGATCTGGGTGAACGGAACCAGCGAGGCGTGATGATCCATCTCCGTCAGGACGACTGCCCGGCCGGGTTCGAGGTGCTCTCGGCCCCAGGCCTGAGCGACCATGTTCATTGCCTCGGTCGTGTTCTTCGTGAAGACGATCTCCTTGCGCCCGGTGGCGCCGACGAACTCAGCGATGCGGTCGTGGGCCTCCTCGTACTCGATCGAGGCCTCCATCGAGAGCTGGTGAATCCCGCGGTCGACGTTGGCGTTGTACTCGCGATGAAACTCGTTCATCGCATCGATGACCGGGGTCGGCGTCTGGGTCGTCGCGGCGTTGTCCAGGTACGTGAGCGGGGTGTTCTCACCGATCGTCCGTGAGAGTATCGGGAAGTCCCCGCGAATGGCCTCGACATCAAGAGACTCGGGCTCCGTGGCCGTCATTGTCGACTGTTTGGAGGTGACTCCCCAAGTGTCGTTCGGTACGGGTGAGTCTCGGCGGTTTGCAACCAGAAGTGGGCTGGCCGGTCAAACTGCCTGGTCTCGGCGTATCACAATCCTTTACCCGCCTTCAAGCGAAGTTCGCCCAAGGAAGTCCAATTGAGACTCATGAGTGATTCAGATTCGCTGCCCCAACAGAACGTTCTCGAAGCGGACTGGGACTACCTCATCGTTCTCGATGCGGCCCGATACGACGTCTTTGCAGACATCTACGAGGAGTATCTCGACGGCGAATTGACGAAGGTCCGCAGCAGTGGCTCGGCGACCCCTGAGTGGGCAACTCGGACGTTTACAGGGGATCACGAGCTTACCTATCTCTCGGCAAATCCGTTCATCAACAGCCTCGGCATCCCGCTGAACGAACTCAAATGGGGCGCCTCGTCGGGCTACGAGTGGACCGCAACCGAACACATCGACACGATCGTCGATCTCTGGCAGGACGAATGGGACGAGAACCTGGGAGCTATCGCACCCCAGTCGGTCACGGAGGCCGCCCGACGGCAACTCGAAACCGGCTATGACGGACGATTGGTTGTTCACTACCTCCAGCCACACGCGCCGTTCATCCAGGAGGGAACCGGTCGCAAAATGAAACGGATCAAGGCGGGTTTCGACGATGTCCCGGCGGCCGGAAACGCGCCGGAGGAAGAAGCCGATTCGCTGGGGGGACGGCTCCGGCGTTGGATCGAACCCAAACTGGGCAACAGCGAACTCGCCCAGCGACTGGGCATGCTCGTGGAACTCGACGCTGGAAGCACCACGGACATCCTCACTGACGGCATCGAGGACACGTTGCGTGGCTATTACGAGGACAACCTTCGACTGGCGCTGGCGGAAACGGCCGAACTCGTCGAGGAACTCGACGGTGACGTGGTCGTCACGTCGGATCACGGGGAGGCATTCGGGGAACAGGGCATCTGGGAACACCACATCGAGACCTATATACCGCCACTTATCGAGGTCCCCTGGCTCGAAGTCAAGTAATGGTTCCCCTGGCACGACGTGTCACTAGAGTGGTGTGTATTCCACCCGCAAGTGAGTATCCGAGCCCATCGCTTCGCGCATGGGGTGGTCGATCGTGAATCGACGCCAAATTGCGGTTCTCGGATTTCTCGGGTCGCTTGCGGTTATGGGGCTGTTGCTCTCGATCGTCGGCCTCGAGCGGATCGGAACGGCGCTTTCGACCGCCAGTCCGGGCCTGTTGGCGCTCGTCGGGTTGTTCGGACTCGGCCAGGTGAGTGCCTGGGGACTTTCGTTGCGGACCGTTATGGGGTCACTGGACGAACCGGTCTCCCGACGGAAGGGGATCGCACTCTACGCCTCGGCGATGTTCGCGAACAACGTCACGCCCTTTGGCCAGGCTGGGGGCGAACCTGTCACCGCCTACGTGATCAACCGGGTCACGGACACGCGCTTTGAAACTGGGCTCGCAGCGATCGCGACCGTCGATGCGGCCCACGTCTTCACCTCGATCTCGATCGCGGTGACGGGTGGGCTGTTGACGGTGACCGTCTTCTCGCCGAATCAGCAGTTGACACTCGTCGTCCTCGGGGTACTTGGGCTAGGGGTCGCTGTCGGGGTCGCAGGCAGTCTACTCGTTCGGTATCGCCGCTCGATTGCGCGGGGCCTGGAGGTCCCGGTCGCGGATGCGATTCATCGACTCGGGGCCGCCTTCCCGGACCGCCTCGCCAACCTGCTACAAACGGCACGGAGCCGCTTTGCGAACTTTCAGGGCGATCTGGGCCGGATCGCGGCGAACCAAAGAACCCTCGTGCTGGCGCTTGGCTACTCCACGGCCGGGTGGCTCTTCGAGGTCGGCGCTCTGTCGCTTGCACTCTGGGGATTAGGTGGCCCAGTGCCGGTCGCCACGCTTCTCGTCATCATTCCTGTCGGCAAACTCGCCGGGTTTGTGCCACTTCCAGGTGGCTTTGGGAGCATCGAAGCCATGCTCGTGGGGTTGCTCGTGGCGACGACGCCAGTGGCTGGTGGAATGGCCACAGCCGCAGTATTGCTTCACCGGGCGGCGACCTACTGGCTCCCGACGATTTTGGGGGGCAGTGTCTCACTTGCCCTGGGCGTCACGACTCGCTGGGGCTAAGTTATAGTCGGAGATACTGAGCGTGGAGGGTCTGTTCGACTTCGAGCACGTTGCCTTCCTCGACAAAGCCCTCTTCGATGGCGAGTTCGACCGACTCGGTGCCCACGAGGTTCGCGATGCTCGCTCTCTTCAGTGCCTCGACGGCAGTTTCGGTGTCGACCCGGTCCCCCCCATAAAACTCCTCGGTGACTTCCAGCGAAATCGACCCCTCCTCGAAGGTCTCACCCAAGACGTCCGGGTCACAGACCGTGATGAGCAGGCCCCGGTCGGTCTGCCGTTCCGTGAGGATCATTCACCGTGAACGAGACGTTCCTCTTCGGCTTCCTGCATTTCGGTGGCGGTCTCGCGCATCTGAGCGGCCTCCTCGTCGCGTTCGAGCCCTTCGAGCGCCCTGGCTTTCTCCTCGTAGACCGAGGACTCCTGGAAGCCCAGGCGAATCGCGTTGTCGAGACACTCCAACGCGTCCTCGTGCTGGGCCCGTTCGACCTGAATGTAGCCGAGGTTGTACCAGGCCTGTGGCAGGCGCTGGTCCTCTCGAACGGCGTCCTCGGCGTGCTGGAAGGCGGACTCGTCCTCGCCCTGCTCCCAAAGCGCGTACGCCAGATTCGTGTGCGCAAGGGCCGCGAATTCGCCCTCTTCCTCAACGTGCAGCGCTTCGCGATGGGATGAGACGGCGGCATCCCACTCCTCGAGTTCGCCGTGGGCGATGCCTTTGTTGACCCACGACTCTGCTTCGCGGGTGTCGTCCGTGGCATACCTGGCCGCACGTTCGAACGTTTCGACGGCCTGCTCGCCTCGGTTGATCGCCATGTACTCGATGCCGACATCGATGAGGGAGTCGGCGTCGGCCTGCTCGTTCGCGATGTTTCGATCGTCCAGTAGGTCGGTCACCGACCGGGAGTCCACCGGGTCGACGGCCGACGGGTCCTCCACGTCGAGTTCGGGTGGGTCCAGATCGAAGCCCTCGTAGGGCTCCGAGAACCCCTGTCCCGAGGAGAACTCGTGGCCGCTCTCGCGGCCGTTCCCCTCCTCACGGTCCTGATTAGTCATGTCAGCGGATAAGTGAGACGGAGGGTTAAGGCCACCGGCACACGAAAGGCCGATATGCGGGTGTTCGTCAGCATCGACCTGTCCGAATCGTTCACCGGGCCGATCGCCGACCTCCAGAAGGATTTCCAGGGCGCCACAGGGCTGGACTTCGTCGATCCCGAACAGGCCCACGTGACGATGAAATTTCTCGGCGATATCGATCCGGGCCGGGTCGACGACATTGCCGACGCGCTCGATCGGGCGGTCGCCGAGGCCGACGTGGACCCATTCGAGGCAACCTTCGAGGGATTGGGTGTCTTTCCGTCCATCGAGTACATCAACGTGCTCTGGCTCGGGGTAGGGAAGGGCACCGACTCGCTCGTCGATCTCCAGGCCCCCATCGAGGACCAACTGGTCGGTCTGGGATTCGACGCCGAGGATCACGAGTTCACCCCACACGTCACGCTCGCCCGTATGAAACACGCCGGGGGCAAGGAACTCGTCCAGGAACGAGTCCGGACGACGGACCCGACTGTCGGCACGATGACCGTCGATGAAGTCCGCCTCAAAGAAAGCACGCTCACGGACGATGGGCCGGAATACGAGACGGTACACGGCGTCTCGCTGTAAGTCCGACTGGATCGTGTCCTCGGCCGGTCCGAACTCGAATCTTGCTCCACTTGGGTTGTGATCGGTGATCGAAACCCTGCTACCGGTTCCAGCTTCCGTCGAGAGACTCCAGCGACTGCGAGCCGACGGAAACGGACAACGTTTTAAGGAGTAGAGCCAGTATTTCAGCCCACTATGAGTAAGAAAACGAAGTCCAAGAAAAAGCGGCTGGCCAAGCTCGAGCGCCAGAACAGCCGCGTCCCGGCCTGGGTCATCATGAAGACGGATCAGGAAACCCAGCGCAACCCACAGCGTCGTCACTGGCGGCGAAGCGACACCGACGAGTAATCCATGAGCGCAAGCGATTTCGAGGAGCGCATCGTCACGGTGCCCCTCAGAAAAGTCAAGGCGACGTCGAAAAGCGAGCGTGGGGACAAGGCCATGTCGATGATTCGCGAGCACCTGGCCACCCAGTTCAGCGTCACCGAAGACGCGGTTCGACTGGACCCCTCGATCAACGAAGCGGTCTGGGAACGGGGCCGTGCCAATCCGCCGAGTAAAGTTCGTGTGCGGGCCGCTCGGTTCGAAGAAGAGGGCGCCGCGGTCGTCGAGGCCGAACACGCCGAGTCCTGAGAGTGCTTCGCACTGCATTCTACGGATCGTCCTACGTCGGGGTCTTTGGGGCCGCATCGGAGGGGTTTCTGGTTCTCCGTCCCGACCTCGAGGCCGAGACCGTCGAAGCGATCGAAGCGGAGTTCGAAACACCAGTCGTCGAGACAACCATCGATGGGTCGGGGACGGTTGGCGCGCTCCTCGCGGCGAACTCGAATGGGATGGTCGTGAGCGAGCGCACTGCCGATCACGAACGCGAACGGCTCGAATCCGAAACTGATCGGCCAGTGGCGTTACTTCCGGGTCGGATCAACGCTGCAGGGAACGTCATCCTCGCGAACGATCACGGCGCCTTCGGGCATCCTGACCTTTCCGACGAAGCGGTGAGTGTGGTCGAGGAGACACTCGATGTCCCGATGACCAACGGCCGGATCGGGGGCGTCGATACCGTCGGCTCCGCCGCGGTCGCCACGAATCGTGGCGCACTCTGTCATCCACAGGCCACCGACGAGGAGTTGGACGCCGTCGAGGCGGCGCTGTCGGTGCCGGCGGACGTGGGGACAGTTAATTACGGCGGCCAGCTCGTCGGTTCGGGACTTATTGCGGCGGGAGCGGGCTATCTCGTCGGGGAGGACACGACTGGCCCGGAACTCGGACGCATCGAGGACGCCCTGGGCTACATCGATTAGCTCGGTCCCGAGTAGGAAGATACTTCCCGCTCAGAGTCTGGTTTTGGACCATGAGTATTGGAGGAGGCGGCGGTCAGCTTCAGGCGCTTCAGGAGGAAATGCAGGCCCTCGCGGAGCGACGTGAAGAACTCGACGAGCAGATCGAAGAACTGGAAACCGATAAACGCGAGATTGACGAGGCCATCGAAGGGCTCGACGTACTCGAGACGGGCTCGACCGTTCACGTTCCACTTGGCGGGGACGCGTTCGTCCGCGCGACCATCGAGGACGCGGACGAAATCGTCGTCAGCCTGGGCGCCAACTTCGCGGCGACCGAGGACCGCGAAGAGGCAGCCGAGACCCTCGAAACGAAGCAGGAACGAGTCGACGAGCGTATCGAGGAGCTGCGTGAGGAGCAGGCCGAACTCGACGAACAAGAGGCTCAGCTGGAACAGGAGGCCCAGCAGGCCCAACAGCAGATGCTCCAGCAGCAGGCCCAGCAACAGGGCGAATAAGCGGATGTTCGACGGGCTGAAGGAGAAGCTGGGAGAGTTCCGCGAGGACGCGGCCGATGTGGCGGCGGAGCAGGCGACGACCGAACACGAGGCCCAGGCCGATTCCGAAGCCCCTGACGATTCTACGGCAACCGAAGACTCGACAGCGGGCGCGCCGGACGGGGCGGACGAATCGGAGGGCGGCCCGTCACTGACCGACCGAGCGAAGTCCCTGGCGACAGGCAAAGTCATTCTCGACGCCGAGGACCTGGAGGAGCCCTTGTGGGAACTCGAACTGGCCTTGCTCGAAAACGACGTCGAGATGTCCGTCGCCGAAGAGATCCTGGACGGTATCGAAGCCGAACTCGTCGGCGAGCAGAAGACGATCACCGAGAGTACGACGGGACTCATCGAGGAAGCGCTTCGGGAGGCGCTGTTTGATGTCGTCTCCGTCGGTCAGTTTGATTTTCTCGACCGGCTCGCTGCC
This sequence comes from Halodesulfurarchaeum sp., assembly GCF_036626455.1. NCBI lineage: Archaea > Methanobacteriati > Methanobacteriota > Halobacteria > Halobacteriales > Halobacteriaceae > Halodesulfurarchaeum > Halodesulfurarchaeum sp. The sequence continues at coordinate 34,293 of NZ_JAZKRK010000008.1, forward strand.
ACGGATAAACCAGCCGTCATCATTTTCACCGGGGTCAATGGCGTCGGAAAAACCACCTCGATCGCCAAACTCGCGACGTACCTCGAGGAGCACGGGTTCTCGTCGGTGCTCGCAAACGGCGACACCTACCGGGCCGGAGCGAACGAGCAGATCGAGGTCCATGCCGACCGCATCGACGCGCCGCTCATCAGCCACGAGCAAGGCGGTGATCCGGCAGCGGTGATCTACGATGCTGTGGAGTACGCAAACGCCCACGATATCGATGTGGTCCTCGGAGACACGGCCGGACGCCTGCACACGAGTGACGGGTTGATGAATCAACTCGCAAAGATCGACCGGGTCGTTGGGCCGGACATGACGCTGTTCGTGGACGAGGCCGTCGCAGGCCAGGACGCTGTCAAGCGAGCCACCGAGTTCAACGAGGCGGCGAACATCGACGGCACGGTGCTGACCAAGGCCGACGCCGACACCCATGGTGGCGCCGCCATCTCGATTGCGAGCGTGACTGGCGCGCCGATCCTCTTTTTGGGAACCGGGCAAGGCTACGACGACCTGGAGGCCTTCGATCCGGAGGCACTGGTCGAGGACCTGCTCGGCGCCTGAGCAGCCGAAGGGCTTTCGTCCCCGCCCCCGAGGAACCGTGTATGGGCGAGGACTACGACGATTTGGTCAGCTACCTCACGCCCCGTGAGGAGACCGACTCGATGAAGCGCTACCAGAACACCACCGCGATCCCCTGTCCGGTTTGTGATGAGGCCTTCGCTGACCTGGTGGTCGTGACGGGAGAGACCACGAGCCTGGAACTATCAGAACCACTCGATCTGTGCGTCACCCGGACCTCAGAGGACAAGCCGATGTTGTTCACGCATATGTAGCCGAAGTGGCATCGGAGACGGTCGGATGCAGTTGACAAAGGCGAGCAGGTGGCACCTGCTCGGCCCGGACGGGTGTGCCACACTCCCGCCGTGTTCCGTCCGGGGCACTGACCGGGTGATGGGTTGAAGTGGTCCGGTTTTCCGGGAAAAAGGTCCGGGTCGGCCAGAGGGGAGTTCAGGCTCCTTTCGGCCGTTTATTATTCGAACTGTTGGGCTGGCGTTTCGGCAGCCACGATGGTCAGATCCCGCCGCGTACTATCCCGGTCATAGGCCCACACGTTCCCCGTCTTCCAAGGTGGAACAGCCACCAGTACCGACGCATGGAGATCGTCCCGAACAGTCAAATCGGGGTTTCCATCGGGGTGTGAGAGAAAGCGGCCCTGTGACTGCCCCGCCGGCGTGCCGAGATCGACGCCAAAGACGAAATCGAGGGCGTTGCCCACGTCCGGGAAGTAGAAATCGGAGTACACAGGGGTGACGGCGTCGAGATCGGGAAGCGGGGTCGGTGCTGTCTCTCGCCCAAGTAGGGACTCCGACAGCGAGTCCTCGTCCAGATCCGCCGATGGTTCTTCGAGGTCCCCGGCCGCACTCGCGACGAGATAGACGTTCGCAGGATTGGGCTCCGCGTCGGCCGCGATCTCCAGCAACACCGAGAGCAGCGGGCGCGTAATGTATAGGGCGGCGGGTGGCACAGGCGCGTTTCGGGTCCGGACCGGATAAATCGGCGGCTCCCAGCGAATCCACACGGTTAGACATTTACCGCTCGGCGGGCCTAACACTTACAACACGATGGTACTCGAGGATCTGGGGAGTTCGCTTCGATCGACGCTAGACGACCTCCGGGGAAAATCCCGCATCAGCGAGGAGGACGTCGACAACGTCGTCACGGAGATCCAGCGGTCGCTCCTCCAAGCCGACGTGGACACCGGGCTGGTGATGGAGCTCTCGGATGCCATCCGCGAGCGGGCACTCGACGAGGAACCGCCCGGTGGCACCACGGCGCGGGATCACGTCCTGCGGATTGTCTACGAGGAGCTAGTCGAGCTCGTCGGCGAGTCGACGGACCTCCCACTCGAGTCACAGACCATCCTCCTGGCCGGGCTTCAGGGCTCCGGGAAAACGACGACGGCGGCCAAAATGGCCTGGTGGTTCTCGAAGAAAGGCCTTCGTCCGGCGGTCATTCAGACCGACACGTTCCGCCCTGGCGCCTACGAACAGGGCAAAGAGATGGCCGAACGGGCCGAGGTCGAGTTCTACGGCGACCCGGATGCCGACGACCCGGTCGAAATCGGCAGGGATGGACTCGAAGCGACCGAAGACGCGGACGTCCGTATCGTCGACACGGCCGGTCGACACGCACTCGAAGAGGGGCTCATCGACGAGATCGAGGAGATCGAGACTGCGGTCGAACCGGATCGAAACCTCCTCGTCCTGGACGCCGCGATCGGCCAGGGGGCCAAGGAGCAGGCAACGCGATTCGACGAGTCCATCGGTATCGATGGGGTTACGATCGCGAAACTCGACGGGACGGCGAAGGGTGGTGGTGCCCTCACAGCGGTCAACGAAACCGACTCGACCATCGCCTTCCTCGGGACCGGTGAGACGGTCAAGGACATCGAGCGCTTCGAGCCCTCCGGCTTCATCTCTCGGCTGTTGGGCATGGGGGATCTCAAGCAACTCACGGAGCGGGTCGAGCGGGCGATGGAGGAGACCGAAGAAGAGGAGGGCGATTGGGAGCCCGAGGACATGATGGAAGGGGATTTCACCCTCAAAGACATGCGCCATCAGATGAAGGCCCTCGACCGGATGGGGCCGCTCTCGCAGGTGCTCGACATGGTCCCAGGCCTGGGCGGGGGGATGATGGATCAGCTCCCCGACGATGCAATGGACATGACCCAAGAGCGGATGCGCACCTTCGAGATCATCATGGACTCGATGACCGAGGAGGAACTCGATAATCCACGCTCGATCGGGGCAAGCCGGATGAAACGGATCGCCGCCGGAAGCGGCACTGAGGTCGACGACGTGCGGGAGTTGCTCGAACAATACCGGATGATGGCCCGGGCCATCAATCAGTTCCAGGGCATGGGTGATGCCGACATGGAACGGATGATGAAACAGATGCAACAGGGTGGCGGTCCGGGCGGCGATCTCGGCGGCCTCGGCCCGACAGGATAAATTCGGCACCGAGGTTCGGCCGCGGCGGACGGTTCCTTTTTGACTGCGCCGGCCGACGTTCCCACGATGACAATCGCCTCGCTGGCACGGACCGCATACCGCGAGGCGCTCGGACCGCTCCTGGTGAGTGCCGTCGGAGGGCTTTTTGCTGGGCTGGTGCTTGCCGGGATGGAAAGTGACCTCGAACGGATCCGGGGGCTCCTCGTGCTCGTTCCCGCGCTCCTCGCCACCCGGGGAAACGTCTTCGGCGCCTACGCCGCCCGGATCGCCTCCGGGCTCCACCAGGGCCTCCTCGGACCAGATTTTCAGTGGGATGACGATCGACTTCAGGCGGCCACCGCCGCGGCCACGTCGAACAACATGCTGGCAAGTGGATTCGCTGCCGTGCTCACCGTGGCCGCGCTCCGTGCGCTCGGACAGAGCGCGGCCCCGCTCTGGATGCTGTTGGCCATCGCGCTGATCGCGGCCTTCCTCTCCGGGGTCGCCCTCGCTGCAGTGGTCATCGGGGCCATGTTCCTTGGCTTTCGCCGAGGGATCGACCCCGATACCCTCGTGGGCCCGCTGGTCACAACCACCGGGGACGTCATCGGAATCGCCTTCCTGCTACTCGCCGTCGAAATCGTCGCCGGGGGGATCTGAATGCAGGCAGCATCCGGACAGTACTGGTCCTTCCGGTCGCTTTCCCGGGCGACGCTGCCAACGCTCCTCCTCTTGACGGTTGTTGCGGTCGGGTCGGGACTGCTACTTGGGACCTTCGAGGCCGTCCTCTATCGGTACCCCTCGCTTCTGATTCTCGTCCCGGTCACTATCGGGACCGCGGGGAACCTCGGAAGTCTGCTCGCGTCGCGGCTCTCGACGGCGTTTCACCTGGGCACACTCTCCTTTCGCCCTCGAAACGAGCAACTCGGTGGCCACTCACTTGCCACTATCGGCCTTGCCCTCACACTATTCCCACTCGTTGGAGCCGGTGCCTGGATACTCGCACTGGTGACGGGCCGGGTCGTCCTCCCGCTCTGGAAGGTTGTGGCGATTGCCACCGTCAGTGGGGCGGGCCTTGCCGTGGTAGCGATCCTCGCCACGGTTCTGACGACCTATGGCGCGTACCGGGCCGAACTCGACCCGGACGACGTCGTTATTCCGGTCGTGACGGTCACTGCGGACGTGTTCGGCGTCGTCATGCTTTTCGTCGCGGTCGCTCTCTTCACCTGACCGCCCTGGCTGGCTCAGAGATCCGGCGATTCGGCCGGGGTCCCATCCTCTGTTCGAGGGGCCAGGAGGTCGATATACTCCTCGACGCCCGGTTCGTGGACGATCACCGCAACTTCGATGGCGCCAAGTTCGTTCGGCGTCCCGATAGAGAAGTTGATCACGTCCTCCAGGGCGGCCGCTTTTTTCAGTTCGAAACTGAACCCCCGAGGGCCCGCGCGGTCGAAGAAGAGATCCCGAGCGGTATCGAGGATCCGCTGCTCGAAGAGCCGCCTGCGGAAGTGATCAAGGTCGTAGGTCGTCGCCACCACCCGATCGTCCCGGGACTCGATCTCACTTTCGGGAAACAGCGTCAGGATCGCCTCAGCGACTCGCTCCGTGACTTCCGTCTCCTTGACAGGGGCCTCGATTGTCGCCTCGACCCGCCGAATGGGCCCATCGATGGCGTCCTCGAAGACCGAACTCACGGTCTCGCGATACGCCTCTAGCGAGCCGTCGTTCTCGATGATCACGTCGGCTCGGTCAATGGCATCCCGGAGCCCGAAGCCGAGTTCCCGTTCGTCCCGATCGGCAAGCGTTTCGCCGCCGTCTTCGGCGCTCGAATCGCGGTTCCGGACTTCGAGGCGGTCGGCCCGAAGTTCGTCGGGCGCGGTGATCGCGACAAGCGTGAAGTCCTCGCCAAAGGCCGCTTCGAAGCGCTCGACTTCGGCCCCCGATCGGATTCCGTCGATCACGACCGCGTCAGACTCGGCCTGGGCATCACGAATTGCTGGGAGCGAGCGGTCTGCGATGGCAGCCAGGCCCTCTTCCTCTCGGAGTGCCTGGGCGACCGACCCGTGGTCGGCGGCGGGGTCGAGGTCCCGGGCTTCGGTCTCCTGGCGGACAATATCGCCCATCGTGACGACGGGCAGGCCGAGTTCGCGGGCCACCGTCGCAGCCTCACTCTTGCCGCTTCCCGGGAGGCCGACGATGCCGATGATAGTCATTAGGTCCGTCTATCGGGTGCGTGGTCTTTTTGGTTCCGCTCTGGAGTCGGTCGAGTGTAACACATATTACGGCGGGAGTCAAAGCCCGGGGTGAGGGCACGTAGCTCAGTCCGGACAGAGCGTCGGACTTCTATCCCGGGCAGCCTGGCTGTGTGGGGAAGACATCCGACGGTCGCGGGTTCGAATCCCGTCGTGCCCGTGAACCGACGAGCGAAGCGAGTCGTGTGAACGGGAGCCGCGTGTTCCTGCGAACGAAGTGAGCAGTGAACACGCCGAGGGATTCGAGCCCTGGAAGAGGAGCGACCGTAGGGAGCGAGTCTTCCTCCGGTTCGAATCCCGTCGTGCCCGCTTTTCTGAGGAACGAACGTGACGAAGAAAGCGGCACATGGGATTCGAAGTACGGAAGGCGCGAGTGAAACGAGCGTCTTCAGGTGGTTCGAATCCCGTCGTGCCCGTGAACCGACGAGCGAAGTGAGTCGTGTGAACGGGAGCCGCGTGTTCCAGCGAACGAAGTGAGCGGTGAACACGCTGCGGGATTCGAGCCCTGGAAGAGGAGCGACCGCGGGGAGCGAGTCTTCCTCTGGTTCGAATCCGTTGTGCCCGCGGTACAAAATTGCTCAAATCCTCACTCCGCCAACGGCAACCGGACGGTAAACACCGCTCCGCGAGGGTCGTTGTCCGCGACGGTCACTTCACCACCGTACCGGTCGACCAATGTCTCGACGATATACAGCCCTAAGCCCGACCCCTCGCTTTGAAGGCCATGAACGCCTTTCTCGAAAATCTCGTCCCTTTTCTCGTCCGAAACGCCGGGACCGTCATCAGCGATCTCGATACTGGCCTGGCCGTCCTGCTCGGTCGCCGTCACGGTGACGGTCGGAACCTCGGTATCGTTGTGCATCACCGCGTTCTGGAACAAGTTCCGGAACACCGAATTCAGAAGGTCATCAGCCAGCACGGAACTCTCCGGAATCGACCCGGTGGCCTGGATGATGGCTGCCTCGTGATTCGAGCGGGCGGTCTCAATTTCGTCCTCTAACGTGGACCGCAGGTTGATCGGTGTCAGGTCGGTATCGGCCTGTAGTACTACGTCGGCAACTGTGCGGGCCGTTTTGGTGATCCGGACCGCGTTTTTTGCGGCGTTTCGAACCTGTTCGAGATGGGACACCCCGGCCTCCTCGACGTGGTCCTCGAGCAACTCGGCGTAGGCCACCACGAGTTGGAGGTCATTGCGGATATCGTGACGAACGGTCTGGTTCAGCACTTCGAGGCTATCTCGCTGGGCCTCCAGGGTTCGTTCGTATTCCTTGAGGTCCGTGATATCCCGGGCGTACCCGAGCACTGCGGGGTCCTCGCTCCCCGCGGGTTCGTAGGGAATCTTGACGGTGTTGTAAATCCGGTGCTCCCCACTTGCGGTGAGTAATTCCTCCTCCTCGATCGTCTTTGGCTGGCCCGACTCGATCACCTCAAGGTCGTCCGACCGGAAATCCGCTGGGTCCTGATCCGAATGGAGCAAGTCGTAATCCGACTGTCCCAGGATCTCCGCGACCGGACGCCCGAACGCATCGGCGACAGCCTCGTTAGCCAAGAGATACTCCCCGTCCCGGTTTTTCACGAACAGGAGGTCCGGCACCAAATCGATGATCTGTCTGAGCCGGTCTTTGGCGGTTTCAATGGCCTGTTCGGCCCGTTTCCGTTGATCGATTTCCTGATGGACGCCGACGGCCCGCTTGGGGTCGCCGTCTTCCCACTCGACCACTTTCCCGATGTTCCGGATCCACAGCCACTCCCCATCAGTGGTTCTGAGTCGATATTCACACCGATACAGTGGTTCGGTTCCCTCGATATGCTGTTCAAGGGCTTCATCGTGCAGTTGGCGATCGTCCGGATGGACGAGGTCCTCCCATTCCTCGAATCGATCGGGGATCTCGCCAGGCTCGTATCCCAACATCCGGGCCCATTCGTCGTTACGGGTTACCTCGCCGGTTTCCATGTCCCAGTCCCAGATTCCCAGGTCCGCACCTTCGATGGCGAGGTCGAGTCGCTCCGTGAGTTCCCGGAGTTGTTGTTCGCGCTCTTTCCGATCGGAAATGTCTCTGACGTAGGCCACGAACCGGTCCTCGCTAACTGAAACAGCATCGAGCTGAACGGTGATGGGATGGCCATCGGCGTGTTCGATTTGGAGCTCGGTTTCCACCCGATCCGACTCCTTGAGGGCCTGAAACGACGGTAGGGGCTCGTCGATGGATGTCTGATAGGCCAGAGTGGAAACCGACATATCGAGGAGTTCGTCACGGGAATACCCAGTTAACTTAGCCGCATGCGGATTGACGTCGACGTAGCTCCCCGTTTCGTCAACGACAAAGACCGCGAGTGGCGACTGCTCGAAATACGCCCGATATGAGTCGCTCGGCGGTTGGGAAGCCATACGGCCCCTACGGATGCTATCCGGGAAAGGATTCTCCTAGAATCAACGGTAGATGGATATTAGACGGACCGACTCACCGTGGCTCAGAAAAGCCCAGATGGATCTGGGAAGTCACCGCCACAGTACGGGCACCGGTAGGTCGTCTCGAACTCGTCCCGCCTGGCAACCGTTTGTGTTTCGAGTTCGTGCATGGCGATCCGGCGGCCACACTCTGGGCACTCGATATCGGGCACGCACAGTTGTATGGTCCCCAGAACCTTCAAGGGTGGTGCCGGGAATCGGCTTAGCGCCGGTCGACAGCCAGGGACAGCGGCGTCGAATTCGCGATGTTGTCGCTGACCGGGCATCGCTCCTCGACCGTTTCGAGCCACGCCGCGAGCTGGTCGTCGTCAGCCGCCGTTTCGACCGCGAGTGAGACAGCAACCTGCTGATAGCCGGCCCGTGGCTCCTCACTTTGACCCATGAACTTCCGCGGGTCGAGGTCGCCCTCGATCTCCACTTCGATGTTCCGCATCTCGAGGTCCATCTCGTCGGCGACTGTGTGCCCGACGACGTTTAGGCAGCCGGCGAGAGCCCCCAGTAGGTACTCGACGGGGTTGGGCCCGGCGTTGGTGCCCCCGAGGTGGGTTGGTTCGTCCACTGAAAAGGAAAAATCTCGAGCCTCGACGACCGTGTGAGTCTCAGTCCGACTCTCAGCGCTGATCGCAAACGAGACGGTCTCGTCCGTTTCCGGTTCCTGTTGTGGCATATATCTAATTTTACGCTGAATTACCGTATACTTGTCTATTATTTTACGGTAAAGTGTGACATATTTTCATGTTAGAGAGGTGCACGCCTTGCACGCGGACCGTCATCGGTTTATCACCCGGCCACACACGTTTTGCCATGATCGATCTGCGAAGTGATACCGTCACTCGTCCGACCGAGGAAATGCGTGAGGAAGCCGCCGGTGCCGCCGTCGGAGACGACGTTCACGGGGACGACCCCACCGTCGCGGAACTCGAAGCCAGAGCCGCGGACGTCGTTGGGATGGAGGCAGCGCTGTTCGTTCCGTCCGGAACGATGGGCAATCAAATTGCGGCTCGAGTCCACACCGACCGGGGCCAGGAGGTCATCACGGACCGGGAAAGCCACGTCGTGCGCTACGAACGAGCCGGCTTTGCCCAGCATTCAGCCCTGCAAATCCGCACCATCGACGCCGAGCGAGGGTTGCCCACTCCCGAACAGGTCCGCGATGCCTATCTGGAGGGAGGTCTCCATCGCCCGCCGACTGGGCTCCTCTCCCTCGAGAACACGCATAATGCCCGTGGCGGCCTCGCGCTTGATCCCGAACAGTTCAGCGAGACAGCCGCGACAGCTCACGAATTAGACGTGCCCGTCCATCTTGATGGTGCCCGACTCTTCAACGCAGCCGTCGCCCATGACGTCGACGTGACCGCGTATACTGAGGCCGTCGACTCGGTCATGTTCTGTCTATCAAAGGGATTGGGCGCCCCGATCGGCTCCATTCTGGCCGGATCGGCCGAGTTCATCGAGGCGGCCCGTGGCATCCGGAAACTGCTCGGCGGCGGAATGCGACAGGCCGGGATCGTCGCAGCCCCAGGGCTTACAGCCCTCGAGAACCGCTCGCACCTCGAAATCGACCATGACAATGCGACCCGACTCGCCAACAGCCTCGATGAGATCGAGGGGTTGGCGATCACCGAACCGGAGACGAACATCGTGCTCGCAGATACCGGGGGCCTCGGGCTCTCGGCTGCAGAGTTCCTCGACCTAATCGAGGGGGAAGGCGTTCAAGCCTCCGAATTCGGGCCGGAGATCGCACGGTTTGTCACGCACCGCGACGTTTCAGCGACCGACATCGAGGACGCCATCGAGGCTGTCACCGTGGCGGTTTCCAATTAGCGTTCGCGGCTCTGGTCCATCCCTTCCTTGAACCCGAGAAGGGTTCGGCGAATCATGAGATAGATGAAGAAGAAAAAGAGCAGTAGCGCCGCGAGGATGAAGTAAAAGACCGGGCCTGTATCAACCATATCAATTCCTTGGCCGGCAGGGCCAAAGCCGTTTCGTCAGCAGGCGCTCAAATCGCTCTTTGAGGCTTCGCTGGAGTCTTTGTATCAGCCACTGTCCAAACACCTGGGGCCAAACCCGTCCTTTCCCCCCTCTGGCCGGGTTCAGTCCCCGCCCCTTGCCGTGTCACCTCCCGCTCCACTTCGGCCCTCCATCCGAAACACCTGTTTCTCGTCCCCGAAAGGCGTGCGGATACGGCCCTGGAGCGCCCCGTTCCGGAGTTCGAGTTCGACGTACGTCGGGTCCCCACCGCGAGGATCAGCGTGGCTGCCCGGATTCACGAGCGCCGGCCCCTCCGCAGACACGAAATGTGGGTGGTGGGTATGGCCGGAGATGACCAGGTCGGCGTCCCGCTCGGCCCCAAAATACGTCAGCCCTGTTTGGCCGCCGGACTGGGTGTGTGTTACCGCGACGGTGAATTCGCCGATTTCGAGGGTCCGAGCAGATGGCAGTCGGTCGGACACAGTCGGACTGTCCCGGTTCCCCGCAACCGCCACGAAGCTGTCGGTAAGGGACTGAAACCCCTCGAGCACGGCTTCGGTGGTGAAATCACCTGCGTGAATCACTCGATCTGCCGTCTGGACGGCTTCGCGAATGGGGCCGGTGAGTCCGGGCCGCTCGGTCCGGTGGGTGTCCGAGAGCACCACGATCATGGTCGATGCTTGGGCCCCACTCACCTCAGCGTTTGGAACCAGTAGAGTTGCAGGCGAAGTCGTTCATCGCGCAGGCGTGGGTTTATGTCCGAGAGGCCAGTGACCTGCACACGTGGCAGCCGAGTACGACCAGTTCTTCCCGAAGGCCACGCCCTACGAGCACCAGGCGGAGGCGATGGATGCCATCGCGGCCGCCCTCGAAGTGGGGCGCGATGTGGCTTTCGAGGGAGCGCCGGGAACCGGGAAAACTCTCGCCGCCCTCGCCCCGTCCCTGGCCTATGCACGAGAGCACGACAAGACCGTCGTCATCACGACGAACGTCCATCAGCAGATGCGACAGTTCACCGCCGAAGCCCGAGAAATACACGCGGAGACCCCGATCCGGAGCGCAGTGTTCAAAGGCAAGTCCTCGATGTGCCATATCGACGTTGGCTACGAGGAATGTCAAGTTTTGCGAGATACCACTCGGGATGTGGTTGACCTGGAAACCGAACTCGCAGAGTTGCGGGACAAGGAGCGCCGACTGCTCGACGACGCCCAGTCCGGTTCCGAATCCGCGGCCGAAAAACGCCAGTCGATCCTCCAAGAGATCGAAGCTGTCGAGGAACAGATCGAGGAGTTGGAGGACCAACACACCTGCAAGCACTACCGGGAGAATCTGACCCGTCCCGGCGACGAGTTCGTCTCCTGGCTGTTCGACGGCGTCCGGACGCCTGAAGAAGTGTACTCGTATGCCGAACAGCGGGGTGCCTGTGGCTACGAGCGACTGAAAGAGGGGCTCAATGGGGTGGAGTTGGTCGTGGCGAACTACCACCACCTCCTCGATCCGGCCATTCGCACCCAGTTCTTCCGATGGCTCGATCGAGACCCTGAGGACGTCATCGCGGTCTTCGACGAGGCCCACAACGTCGAGGACGCCGCCCGAGATCATGCAACGAGAACCCTCACCGAAAACACCCTCGAGGAAGCCTCAACCGAGGCCGAAGAGGTCGAGGACTCGCGGTCTGGGGGAGCGATTCGTATCTTCGATCCCTTCTGCGAAGCTCTCATCGAAACCTATGAGGCCTCCTTTGACTTCGGCGACCGGGAGGCGGTCGGGACGAACTGGGCAGACGTCCCAATTGCGAACGAAACCGGTCGCGACGACCTCACAGTAGCGTTTCTGAACCGATACGAGGGGCCGGACATCACGGCCGACCTGGAGGACGCGATCAAACTGGGCATCGTCCTCGACGAGGAGTACGAGACGGCCTACCGCGAAGGTGATGCGGACACCCGTCGCGAGTCACAGACACTCCAGGCCGCGGACTTCATCAAGCGCTACTTCGAGAAGGGCGAGGAAACCGGTCAGTACCCGACCCTTGGCGTTCGCCGGGACGAGGCGACCGGAGAAGTCTACGGGCGAGCGGAACTCTTCAACTGCATCCCGCGAGAGGTCACCGAATCGCTGTTCGAGGAGGTCCACTCGACAGTCCTCATGAGTGCCACGCTCCGGCCGTTCGACGTCCTGTCGGAGGTCCTCGGCCTTGCGGATCCCAAAGAACTGGCCTTTGGATTGACGTTCCCGGAAGCAAATCGCCGGACCTTCGCAGTGAACGTCCCACCGCTGTTTGCCAGTCGACGCGAGGACCCCGGCATCCAGGAGGTCGTCTCGAACACCCTTCGGGACATCGTTCGGTTCACGCCCGGGAACGCGCTGTTTTTCTTCCCAAGTTACGCGGAAGCAGCGCGGTATTACGACCATCTCGAGGACATCGATGGGTCGACGTTTCTCGACGAACCGGGAGTTCCCGTCGAGGAACGTCGCCAGAAGTTCGTCTCCCGGTCCGACGGGGTCATGTTCACATCGCTCTGGGGAACCCTCGCAGAAGGCGTGAGTTTCGATGGCGAAGATGCACAGTCAGTCGCAGTCGTGGGGGTTCCATATCCTCGCCTTGACGAGCGCTCGCAGGCGGTTCAGGACGCCTACGATGAGGTCTTTGGCGACCGCGAGGAAAACGCCGGCTGGCGATACGCGGTCGAGATTCCGACCGTCAGGAAGACCCGACAGGCCATCGGGCGGGTGATCCGCTCACCTGAGGAAATCGGCGTGCGGGCCCTCATCGACCGCCGCTATACCACCGCCTCCCGAACGCGGATGGCCGACTATTCGGTCAACACGGACTTTCCACCGGAGGAGCGGCGAGAACTCGTCGACGTCGAGCCGGAAAAACTGAAATACGCGATGTTGAACTTCTTCAGAGACCACGACGCCTGGGACGGTGAGGCCCCCCACCCCTGATCAGGCCGGGAGGGAGATCGATTCGACCCGTTCGGTGTGCACACTATCGTACAGTTCGAGCGTGTCGACTCGAAAGCGGACCGGCTCGATCTCCCGGTCCTGGACGGGGTCAGGTGCTGATTGGGGACCGCCCCGAGCCAGCGTCACGTGGGGGACGTAATTCGGGCCTTCCAGTGTCTCGACGGCTTCGAACTCCGCGACGAGGCGGTCGTGAATCCGGCTCAATCCCTCACCCTCGACTGCGAGGTAGGCCACCGGACTCGGCCCTTTCGGCGGGTCCCAAAACGTCTCGATCCCGGTGACCGCGGCCTCGAACGGTGGCGTTCCCTCGAGGGCCTCGCGTGCCCGTCGCGCCACGTGGAGGTACTCCCGGCGGTCAGTCGCCGGCAGGCGTTTGAGGACCAGCGTCCGGGTGCGGGCGGGTCGAATCCGATCGAAGCCACTGAGGGCGGGCCGGAGCTGACTCGCAAGCTCACGGATTTCGAGCGGCACCGGGACGTTGACGCTGTACACGGCTGTCCTACGTGAGTCCCGAATAAAAACCGCCGGAAATTCCGTCCTACAGCAAGTCCCGCAAAAGCCGAAGGGCGACCAGCGCCAGGACGACTACGATGAGCACTCCAGCCAGCAACCAGATGAGCCGGGTGATGACGCGGAACACCCAGCCAAAGACCAGAAATGCGATCACTGCAGCAGCTATCGCCAGGAGGACTTTCAGAACGGTCGATGTCTCAATTCCCGGAGTCTTCATCACATTCCGGTATGGGGAGGGGATACATAAGACCAGGGACGAGGGACGGTGCCGGGACGGTGCCAGAGGCTCGCGCGGAAAGAAGGATTCAAATACCCCGACTTGATAGAAACGGGTACAATGGTCCCCTCGACGTCACGGCAGCCGTCTCAGCCCGTGAGCCGGGGGTCTCTTTTCCACTCCTCCCGACGACGAGGGGGGTCTCTCTGACCCCAGACTCATCCACACCGACCTGATTCGTTTCGAACGCCACGCCTGACAGCCAGTCACCGACGTGGTGAACCACAACCCAAATCCACACCAATGTCACACAACACCGTCGCGCTCGCCTTCTCAGGGGGGCTCGACACGACCGTCACGGTACCGCTATTGAAAGAAGCGTACGGCTACGACGAGGTCATCGGCGTCACCGTCGACGTCGGCCAGCCCGAAAGCGAATTCGAGGAGGCCAAAGCCACTGCCGAGGCCCTCGACGTCGAACACTACATCGTCGATGCCACTGACGCCTTCGCCGACCTGCTCCTCGGCGCTGTCAAAGCAAACGCCACCTATCAGGGCTATCCGCTCGGGACCGCCCTGGCTCGCCCTATCATTGCGGCGACGATCCAGGCAGTCGCCGAGGACCACGACGCTGACGGCCTGGCCCACGGGTGCACCGGAAAGGGCAACGACCAGCTCCGGTTCGAAGCCGTTTGGCGCCAGTCCGACATGGATGTCATCGCACCAGTCCGCGAACGTAATCTGACACGCGAGTGGGAAATCGAGTACGCCGAAGAGCGGGGCCTACCCATCGACAGCGGCAACGAGGGCACCTGGTCGATCGACTCGAACCTCTGGAGCCGGTCGATCGAGGGCGGCCACCTCGAGGATCCCGGCTACGTCCCGCCCGAGGAGATCTACGAGTGGACCGAGGAACCGAGCGGCGTGACCGAACTCGTGGAAATCGAGTTTGACGAAGGGGTTCCAGTCGCCCTCGATGGGGAAACGATGGACCCAGTCGAACTCATCACCACCCTCAACGAGATGGCGGGGGCCCACGGCGTCGGCCGGACTGACATGATGGAGGACCGCATTCTGGGCCTGAAGGTCCGCGAGAACTACGAACACCCAGCGGCGACCACACTGCTCGCGGCCCATGAAGCCCTCGAATCCTTCGTCCTCACCGCTGAAACACTCGATTTCAAGGAATCCGTCGACGACATGTGGGCACAAAAGGCCTACCAGGGACTGCTCGCCTCACCGCTTGTTGACAGCCTCAACGCGTTCATCGACGATACCCAAACTGCGGTCACGGGCACCGTCACGATCAAATTCGAAGGCGGCCAGGCCCGCCCCGTCGCCCGCGAGAGCGACAACGCGGTCTACTCAGAGGCGGCGGCCTCGTTCAACACGGAGGGCATTACGGGGGACATCGAACAGGGCGACGCGACCGGGGTCGCGAAGTACCACGGGTTCCAGGATCGCCTCGCGGCCTCGATCCAGGCCTCGACGAACGTCGGGGATTTCGCGGCCGACGGACTCTCGACCGACGAGGAGTAACAAGACAATGACCGAGGACACATCGGAGCAGACGAGCGAAGACGCCCCAAGCGAGACCGACACCAACGAGGAGACTGTGGTTCGCCGTGATCGCTTCAGCGGCGGACCGGCGCGGGACTTCCTCTCCTCGATGGCCGCCGATGCACGGATTTTCGAGGCCGACGTAGCTGTCGATCGCGCCCACGTCGTCATGCTGGCCGAACAGGGGATCATCGATGACGAAACGGCCGGGTCGATCCTGACTGCATTAGACGATATCGAGGCAGCGGGCCACGGGGCACTCCCTGACGGCGAAGACGTGCACGAGGCCATCGAAACGGCAGTCATCGACTCGATCGGCCCGGAAGGGGGCCGGATGCACACGGGCCGGTCGCGCAACGACGAAGTGGCAGCCTGTCTCCGCTATCAGCTCCGCGCCGACCTGCTCGAAACGGTCGAAGCGGTACTCACGTTCCGCGAGGCACTCGTCGAGGTCGCCGATGAACACGTCGAAACGGTGATGCCCGGTTACACACACCTGCAACCGGCTCAGCCGACGACGGTAGCCCACTATCTGTTATCCTACGCGGGCGCGGCGGCGCGTGACACCGAGCGTCTGTTCGGGGCGATCGACCGCGTCAACCGCTCGCCGCTTGGGGCCGCGGCACTTGCGGGGACGCCGTTCGAGATTGACCGGGAGCGGACGGCCGAACTGCTTGGGTTCGACGGCCTTGTCGAGAACAGCATGGATGCGGTCGCTGGACGTGACGTCCTTCTCGAATCGATGGCTGCAATCGGCGGCCTCTCGGTCACGCTGTCGGGACTCGCAGAGGACTTGATCCTCTATGCAAACCGCGATTACGTGATTCTCGCCGACGAGTACTCCTCGACGTCGTCGATCATGCCCCAGAAAAAGAACCCGGACAGCCTGGAACTGGTCCGGGCGACCGCCGGGGATGCAGCCGGCGCGGTCCAGGGGCTGCTGACGACGATTTCGGGGCTCCCGCGGGCCTACAACCGTGATCTTCAGCGGGCGACCCCCCATGTCTGGGAGCCTATGGACGACGTGACAGAAGCCACCGGGGTTGCGGCCGGCGCCGTTGGCACGCTCACCTGGAACAAGTCGGTCCTCGAAACAGCGGCCAGCGAGGGCTTTTCGACGGCGACCGGGATCGCCGATCGACTCGCAATGAGCGGACTTCCGTTCCGCACCGCTCACGAGATCGTGTCGACAACCGCGGAAGCACTGGAAGACGTGGGGGAATTCGATGGGGGCGCCCCCGACCCGTCGGCAACGATCGACGCACTCGCCGAGGCGACCGAGGCGGTGACCGGGGACGACCTTTCGGCGTTCGTCGAGCGGGAGACGGTCGAAACGCTGCTGGACCCACACGAGAGTGTCGCGGCTCGCGATTCGCATGGCGGTCCAGCGCCGACCCAGGTGGCGGCGGCCCTCGAAGAAACGAAGCGGGCCATCGAAGCTGACCGGATCGACGCCGAAAAGCGCCAGGCGGCGAGCGACGCTGCCGAACAGGCACGCACGGAGGCCGTGAGCCAGTTCGAATGAACCGACACGATCGTCCAGGGATTCGATCTTCCCGATAGTCTGATACTATCATATCGAAACACCGAAAAACGAAGCGTCGATTCCGGGTAAATACGGGGTTTGACACGAGGAGCGGCCGGTGCAGATAGTATATGTATGCTGATAGGTTCGGAACGCTTAAGGGAATCAGTCGCGTACAAACTGGTGCTATGACAACGTGTCCTGAATGCGGGGCCGGACTCACCCTGCACGACTCGATCGAAGTCGGAGAGATCGTCGATTGCTCGACCTGCGGGACCGAACTCGAGGTCGTCGAGGAGAATCCACCGGTCCTCGACCTGGCCCCGGAGCTCGACGAGGACTGGGGGGAGTAACTGTGAAAGTCGGCCTCCTCTATTCGCGGATCCGAACCGACGAAAAGCTCCTACTCGAGGAGTTGCGGTCCCGTGGCCACGAAGTCAAAAAGATCGACGTTCGCGACCAGCAGTTCGGCCTGTCTGGATCGAGTGTCGACGCCGCAGAGCTTGATATCGTCGTCGACCGGTGTGTCGCCACCAGTCGCTCGATGTACGTCACGGAATTCTTCGATTCCTACGGGGTGCCGATCGTGAACCCGCCGGACGTGGCGAGCACCTGTTCGGACAAGGTCAAGACGAGTCTGGCCCTTGAGGAGGCCGGCATTCCGACGCCGGACACCCGGGTGGCGTTTACCCGCGAGGCAGCACTAGATGCGATCAAGGACTTTGGCTATCCGGTCGTGCTCAAACCGGTCGTCGGGTCGTGGGGCCGGCTGATGGCCCGCATCGAAGACGACCACGCCGCCGAGGCGATCCTTGAACACAAGGAGACCCTGGGCCACTACGAACACAAGATCTTCTACATTCAGGAGTTCGTGGACAAGCCGGGCCGGGATTTACGTGTGTTATCCCTGGACGGTGACCCGGTCGCCGGGATGATCCGGTCGGCCGATCACTGGATCACGAACGCCCATCGGGGCGCCGAAACCCGGGTCTTGGATATCAACGAGGAGATCGAGGACCTCGTCCGGCGGGCCAGTGACGCAGTCGGTGGCGGCCTGCTTGGAGTCGATCTCATGGAAACTGACGACGGATACACGATCCACGAGATCAATCACACGGTCGAGTACAAAGCCCTGGCCGACGTCGTCGACGTGGACATCGTCGGCGAAGTCGTCGATTGGCTTGAGGTAAAAGCCACAGCGAGCGACAACGGGGCCGCGAAGATGGCATTGTAGGCCGGGCCTTTTGTTGCGTTCGGGTGGTATTTGTATCGGGACCGTCTGAGTTGACCCGATGACAGATCTTTCGCTTTCAGGCCCCGTCCCGGACGAAGCCACGGATGGGGTCTGGCTCGCGTGTATCGAGTGTGGCGAAACGGTCGCGCCCTTCGAAGAACCGACCTACAAGTGTGCTAACTGTGGGTCGTTGCTCGAAGCCCGATACGAAGACTATCATGACCTTGACGCCTTCTCCGGTTCCGGGGTCTGGCGCTACGACGCCGCCATGCCGGTCGATGATGGCGTCACCATCCAGGAGGGAAACACCCCACTGTACGAGGCCCCGACTATCGAGGCCGAAACAGGCGTCGCCGACCTTCGTATCAAGCACGAGGGGATGAACCCGACCGGGAGTTTCAAAGACCGGGGAATGACCGTCGGGGTGCGGGTTGCTGAGCGGATCGGTGTCGGCCGGTTAGCCTGTGCGAGCACGGGGAACACCAGCGCCGCGCTGGCAGCATATGGCGCCCGGGCGGACAAGGAGACACTCGTGTTGCTCCCCGAAGGGAAGGTCGCCGAGGGGAAACTCGCCCAGGCGAGCCTCCACGGGGCGACGATGCTCGAGGTCGACGGGAACTTCGACGATTGTCTGGATATCGTCTCGGAACTGGCCGACAGGGGCGAGGTCTACCTCCTCAACTCGCTGAACCCGTTCCGACTCGAGGGCCAGAAAACCATCGGCCTCGAAATAATCGAGCAGTTCCTGGACCAGACCGGTGACGTGCCGGACCGCATCGTTCTTCCAGTGGGGAACGCTGGCAACACGGCCGCGCTCCACAAGGCGTTCCGCGAACTCGTCGAGGCGGAGGTACTCGAAGACGACGAGGTCCCAGTCCTGACTGGTGTCCAGGCCGCGGGCGCCGCTCCAATGGTGGAGGCGATTCAGGAGGGCAACGACACGGTCACCCGCTGGGAGGACGTGGAAACCCGGGCCACCGCAATTCGAATTGGGGAGCCGGTCAATGCCCCGAAGGCCATCCCCGCCATCAGACAGACCGGTGGGACCGCCGTCGCCGTCGAGGACGAGGAAATCACCCGGGCCCAGCGGGACCTTGCTGCGGACGGGATCGGTGTGGAGCCCGCGAGTGCCGCATCGGTGGCCGGGCTTCGGAAACTCCGAACAGCGGGGGAAATCGGGGCCGACGAACAGGTCGTCTGCCTCACGACCGGCCACCTGCTCAAGGACCCTGAGGCCGCCGCTGCAGCGGGAAGTGACCCACAGACAGTACCGAATTCGGTTTCGGCGGTTCTCGACGCAGCCGGCGATTAGGACGAAGCGCGCAGTTCCTGTGGCTCCCGGCTGGTTCGGTCACCGTCTAAAAAATCCGTGAGGGGGTCGATCACCGTCTCAGGTCGGGCGAGGAAGACGTCGTGCCCGTAATCATCGACGATCCGTTCGAATCGGACGGTGGCCCCAGCCTCTTCGAATGCGTCGGCAATTTCGCGCCCCTGTTCGACGGTGAACTGCCAGTCCCCGGTGTAGCTCAGGACGAACACCGAGCCGTCAAAATCCGATACGGCGTCTGCGGCGCTTGCGTGGCCGCTGGCGAGGTCGTACTCGTCCATGGCCCGGAGAAGATAGAGGTAGCTGTTGGCGTCGAACCGTTCGGTGAAGGTTTTCGCGTTGTAATCGAGGTAGGAGGCGATGTCCCGGTAGGAGAAAGCCTCGGCGGTCGGGTCCTCTAAACCGGCAAGCATTCGGTCTGCCGCCCGTCGACCGAAGCGGTTCTCCATCGAGTCTTTCGAGAGGTACTGGACGTGACCGATTCGACGGGCGAGGCCCAGGCCGTCCGTCGGCCCGGGACCGCCATAGTACTCCCCGCCCTGGTACTCCGGGTCCTGCGTGATCGCCCGGCGAGCAATGGAGTCAAACGCGAGGTTCTGGGTATCGACCCGCGGACCGGTTGCGATAGCGGCGATACGCTCGACACGATCCGGGTAGGTCCGGGCCCATTCGAGGGCGTTCATCCCACCGACGCTCCCACCGATGACCGCGTACAGCGTTTCGATGTCCAGTTCGTCGAGCAACCGCGCCTGGGCGCGCACCCAGTCAGTAATGGTGACAGGTGGGAAGTCCGGCCCGTAAGGCTCCCCGTCAGGCCCCATCGACGTTGGGCCAGTCGTCCCATAGCAGGACCCTGGGACATTCGCGACGATGACGAAAAATTCCTCGGTGTCGACGGCCCGACCGGGACCGACGACGTCGCTCCACCACCCGGCAGCCTGACCGTCGATTCCCTCGGGTCCCGGGCCGGTGACGTATTGGCTCCCCGTCAGCGCGTGCGCAACGAGGACAGGCGGGTTCGATGCGTCCCCGTATGTCTCGTAGGCCACATCGAGGTCGAGTGAGCCCCCACGCTCGAACTCGAAGTGACCGACGGACACCTTTCTGGTCGGCGGGGCCAGTGGACCGCCAGGGTTGGGGGGAGACTGCTTACCTGTCATGATTCACGTGCATAATCGGACTCTACTATATTACTGCTATGTAAGTTCGCGCTTGTAAGTGTTGCTATCACCGGGCGGTTCCACTCCCCCCGAGCACCGTTCACTACACCTCTCCCAGTCGGGCCGTGGGCTGAACCACGTTTTTGATTTGTAATCAGCACTCGAGTTCCCCTGACTCCCGAAAGTAAAACACTGGGCGCGTCCAACCCGACTATATGACTTCCCGGAACCCGCCGGACAACCCCTACATAGCCGACCCCAACCCGGACTTCACGCCCGTCGAGACCCTCTCCGAAACCGCAGCACGAGCCCAGGCGGAAACGCTCCGCGAAGCCATTCGGTATCACGACTACCGCTACTACGTCAAAGCGGACCCGGTCATCGCCGACCGGATCTACGACCAACTGTTTTCGCGCCTGCAGACACTGGAGGACGCCTTCGACCTGCAGACCCCCGATTCACCCACTCGCCGCGTCGGTGGCCAACCACTCGACGAGTTAGAGACCGTCGAGCACGTGGTCCCGATGCTCTCGATCGATGCAGGAGACGACGACGCGGCCGCCCGGGAGTTCGATACCCGGGTTCGCCGAACCGTCGACACCCCGGAATACGTCTGTGAACCGAAATTCGACGGGCTCTCCGTCGAGGTGATCTATCGGGAGGGAGTCTACGAACGGGCCGCAACACGGGGCGATGGTCAGGAGGGAGAGGACGTCACTGAAAACGTGGCGACGATTCCATCGGTCCCGCTCCGGCTTGCCGGTGATCCGCCTGCGTACCTCGCTATGCGAGGGGAGATCTACATTCCCCTGCCGGATTTTCACGACTACAACCGCGAGCGTGTCGAGCGCGGCGATGATGCATTCGCAAACCCCCGGAATGCAGCTGCTGGCACACTCCGCCAACTCGATCCATCGGTGACAGCTGAACGCCCCTTAGACTGGTTCGCTTACGACGTGCTCGCTGGGGGGTCGACCCGAGACGCATTCGATACAGCGGACGCTTCGAGCGGTCCAGACCCCGAGACTGGGCTCGAGACCCACGTCGACGAGCACCGACAACTCGAGGAGTGGGGCCTCCCAGTCACCGACCGTTTCCGGGTCATCTCGGACATCGAGGATGCCATCGAGTATCGCCACGACCTGCTGGACGCCCGCGAGGACCTTCCATACGAGATCGACGGAACCGTGTTCAAGGTCAACGATCGGACGGACTGTTCGGCGTTAGGCACGACCGCCCGGCACTACCGCTGGGCCTATGCCTACAAATTCCCGGCCAGGTCCGAGGAAACCCGGATCACTGACATTGTGATCCAAGTCGGGCGCACCGGGCGGCTCACTCCGGTTGCGCTGCTTGACCCGGTCGACGTAGGCGGGGTGACCGTTTCTCGGGCCACCCTGCACAACCAATCGGAAATCCACGATTTGGGCGTCAACCTCGGTGACAAGGTCCAGGTGCAGCGGGCCGGGGACGTCATTCCCTACGTCAACGACGTCGTTGAATCCCACTCGGAGAGCGTGTTCGAATTCCCCGAGACGTGTCCGGTCTGTGACAGCCCCGTCGAGCGAGACGGGCCACGCCATTTCTGCAGCGGCGGGCTCACCTGTGACGCGCAGTTGATCGGCAGCGTGGCGTACTTCGGGAGCGAGGACGGACTCGATATTGAGGGGCTCGGGGAGCAAACCGTCGAGGAATTCGTCCAGCGGGGATTGATCGGCCGAGATATCGCCGACCTCTATGACCTCACCGCCGACGATTTGCGAGCACTCGACGGGTGGGGCGACCGATCAGCCACCAATCTGATCGACGAACTCGAGGCGTCCACAGCACCGCCACTCCCGGATTTCCTCGCGGCGATTGGGATTCCCGGGGTAGGCCCCACGCTCGCGAGAGACCTGGCTCGACACTTCGAGACCCTCGACGCGGTCATGGAAGCCAGCGAATCCGAATTGCAAGCCGTCGAGGGAATCGGAGCCATCGTGGCCGGTCGAATTCGCGAGTTCTTCGAGAACGAGGGCAACAGTGCCGTCATCGAGCGGCTTCGAGAGCGGGGCGTCGGCCCACAGCCGATGACCGACTCGGGAGGCTCCCAGCTCGCCGGGCTCACGTTCGTTTTCACGGGAAGTGTCGAGGGGTGGACCCGCGATGAACTTCACGAACTCGTCGAATCTCATGGCGGATCGGCTACGAGTAGCGTCTCGGGCAACACGGACTATCTCGTCACCGGTGCGAACCCCGGACAATCAAAGCGTGATGCCGCAGCGGAACACGCTGTCGAAGCCCTCGAACCGGAAGCCTTCTTTGCAGAACTCGAACGCCGGGGAGTGACCGTCGAATAGCTCACTCGGGTACATTCAAAAGGGGCAGTCTCGAAGGAGATTGCGATGGGTGTCCAATCCCACGTGGATCAGTTGCTCTACGATGGCGAGACAGTCCTGGCCGATTCCAGGGGCCGCAAAGCGGGTGTCGTCGTGACGAGCCACCGGTTGCTCGTGTTTACCCCGGAAACCGATGGCAAGAACCTCCATACGCTAAACCGGCCGAACGTGACCGGACTCACGAAGGACGAGCGCGGCGAAGCCGGGTGGCTCTCCCCCGCGGCGAAGTGGCTCGGGTTTGGCATCGTCCTCACGATTGTCGGGGCACTCCTGGATCTCGATGGCGTCCTCGGATCTGTCTCGACTGACGGGACTACCGGGGCCGTGGGTGTCGGCTGGATCGGTGACCTCTTCGGGCTCTTCAACATGGCCTTCGGGCTCCTGGACGACCTCCTCTTCTTTGGGGGGCTGCTCTCGGTCATCGCCGGCATAGCACTCCTCGGGTGGTACTGGCAGAGTCGGTCCGAACTACTCACAGTCCAAATTGCTGGCAGCGATGATCTTGACGTGTCTGCAGTCGGCTTCGGCGCAGAATCGGTTCGGGCACTGCAGACGGCCATCGACCCCCGGGTAGCGGACGATTCAAAGCCGTCGAACCGATAACGGCGATATGGACGGGGCGGTGATTCGTGCGCGAGCAAACGACCTCTCCCAGGAGCCAGGCGTGTACCAGTTTCTTGCGGGCGAGCGCGTGCTCTACGTGGGGAAAGCCGTCGATTTGCGGGACCGGGTGCGGAGTTACGCCGACCCCAGAAGCGAGCGGGTGCGGGAGATGGTGCGGCGGGCGGAATCTATCGAGGTCGCTGTTACTGACACGGAAACACAGGCGCTGCTGCTCGAGGCGAACCTCATCAAACGCCATCAGCCGCGGTACAACGTTCGCCTCAAGGACGACAAGTCCTATCCGCTGGTCCAATTGACCGATCACCGGTTCCCCCGGATCGAGATCACCCGCGATCCTGGCTCGGGGGCGACCGCCTATGGGCCGTTTACCGACATGGGACAGCTCGAAGCCATCGTCAAAGCGGTCCGGGAGACCTACGGGTTGCGTGGCTGTTCCGATCACAAATTCTCGAACCGGGAGCGGCCTTGTCTCGACTTTGACATGGGCCTCTGTGCCGCCCCCTGTACCGGGGAGATCGATGCGGACGCCTATACCGAGCGAGTCGAGCGCGCCAAAGCCTTTTTCGAGGGGGAAACCGGCGCGCTGGCCGAACCGCTTTCTGCCGGGATGGACACGGCCGCTGGGGAACAGGCGTTCGAGCGGGCCGCCCATCTCCGGGATCGGCTCCAGACTGTCCGGGCCTTCCACGGAACAGGTGGGGACGCCGTCATCGATACCGACGGGACCCGAAGCGTGGACGTGCTCGGAGTCTCTATGGAAGGTGGGCAGGCCACCGTGGCACGCCTGCACAGCGAAGGTGGCAAACTCGTGGATCGGGAGCAATATCGGGTCGACGTGCCCGGAGATGGCGATGGCGTCCCAGCGATCCTGGCCGCGTTTGTCCCACAGTTCTACGCCGAACGCGAACTCCCGGATACGTTGTTACTCCCCCAATATCCCGATACCGGAAAGTTGCGCGATTGGCTGGAGGCCGAAGGTGTGTCGCTCCGGGTACCGGGAGCTGGCCGCGAGGCTCGGCTCGTGGACCTCGCGATGAAAAACGCGCACGAGGGACCGCGGGAGAGTGACGGGCATCGGATGCTCGCAGACGCACTGGACATCCCCGTTCCGACCCGGATCGAGGGGTACGATGTCAGTCACGCAAGCGGTCGTGATGTCGTCGGGAGCAACGTCGTCTTCGTCGATGGCCGGCCGAAGAAAGCCCACTATCGCCGGAAGAAGCTCACCGAGACGAACGACGACTATGCGAACATGGCCCAGTTACTCAGGTGGCGGGCGGGCCGCGCCGTCGAAGGCCGGGACAAGCGGCCGGACCCGGATCTCCTGGTAATCGATGGTGGCGGGGGGCAACTCGAGGCCGCTCGCGTTGCGGTCGATAGCCTTGGGTGGGACGTACCGATCGTCTCGCTGGCAAAATCCAAGGAGATCGTGCACACGCCGGACCGGCAGTTCGACTGGACGCATGACTCGGCCCACTTGCATTTGCTCCAGCGGGTGCGGGACGAAGCCCACCGGTTTGCCGTCCAATACCATCAAACGCTGCGCGATGACGTTTCGACCGTCCTGGAATCCGTCGACGGGATCGGCTCGACGCGCCGTCGACGGCTCTTGCGGCGGTTCGGGAGTGTGGACGGAGTCCGGAATGCGACCGAGTCAGAACTGCAGGACGTGCCGGGAATCGGGGCGGAGACAGCCAGGCAACTCGCACGGCGGTTGTGACCGCAATCGGGTTCGGTCACTCAGGTGTGGCTTCGAGTGTGACTTCGTGGATCTCGAGTGTCGGGTGCCCTTCGAACATTTCCCGAGGGGCGTCCGAATCGTGGGCCGTTTCGAAGGCCGCACTCTCGGTCCACGCCTCGAAATCGGACAGCGAGTCCCAGACGGTCATTGATACGAACGTGTTCGTGTCCTCCTCTGCCGGTCTGAGCAGTTGGAACTTCCGGAACCCGTCGCGGGTCTCCACATCACCTTCGCGGCTTTTGAACTGCTCGACGAAGTCGTGCTCGTAGCCCTCGGCGATCTCGAACCGGTTTTGCACGACGATCATACACACAGTCCCCGCGAAAACAGCCTAACAGTTGGGGTTCCAGCGAGTTACTCGACGGGAACCGTGTCGTCCTCGGGGGCCGGCTCGATCCCCGAATCCAGGTCGAACTCCCGTTGGAGGGTCCGGATGCGATCGCGGATGTCCGCTGCGAGTTCGAACTCCAGGTCCGCGGCGGCCGAGTCCATCCGGTCTTCGAGTTCGGTGATCAAGGCAGCGGCTTCCGATTCGTCGCTTGGGTCCATGTCAGAGATGGACTCCGTGGTTTCGCCCGAGCCAGGGAGGTCGATATCCCCGACTGGTTTCTCGATGGTCGTCGGCTCGACGTCGTGATTCGCGTTGAAGGTCCGCTGAATTTCGCGTCGGCGTCGTGTTTCATCGATTGCGGCTTCCATCGCGTCGGTCACCTCGTCGGCGTACAGGACGACTTCGCCGCCCAGGTTCCGGGCGGCCCGGCCCATCGTCTGAATGAGTGAGGTTCGAGACCGAAGGAAGCCCTGTCGATCGGCGTCGAGAATCGCGACGAGGGAGACTTCGGGGAGGTCCAGCCCTTCACGGAGTAGATTGATGCCGACGAGAACGTCGAACTCCCCGATGCGCAACCCTCTGATGAGTTCGTGCCGTTCGAGCGTGTCAGTCTCATCGTGCATGTACTCCACCGCGACTCCCGCCTCCTCGAGGTACTCCGTGAGGTCCTCGGCCATGCGTTTGGTGAGTGTCGTCACCAGGACCCGTTCATCGCGGTCGGTTCGCTCGTCGATCCGAGTGAGGAGGTCGTCGATCTGCTCCTCGGCTGATTCGATCTCGATGCCCGGGTCGAGGAGGTACGTGGGGCGAACGATCTGTTCGACCACCTGGCCCGAGACATCTCGTTCGTAATCGCTCGGTGTGGCGCTGACGTACAACATCCGGTCAGTCCGGTCTTCGAACTCCTCGAAGGTCAGCGGCCGATTGTCATAGGCTGTCGGGA
This sequence comes from Halodesulfurarchaeum sp., assembly GCF_036626455.1. Taxonomy (NCBI): domain Archaea; kingdom Methanobacteriati; phylum Methanobacteriota; class Halobacteria; order Halobacteriales; family Halobacteriaceae; genus Halodesulfurarchaeum; species Halodesulfurarchaeum sp. The sequence continues at coordinate 60,544 of NZ_JAZKRK010000008.1, forward strand.
GGCGGAAACCGTTATCCACCAACGACTCCTTGCGAGAGCGGTCCCCCGCGTGCTGGCCCTTGATCTGGGGCACCGACCGGTGGGACTCGTCGATGACAGTCAGGAAATCGTCGGGAAAGTAATCCAGCAGCGTGTAGGGCGCTTCGCCCCGTTCTCGATCCGAAAGATAGAGCGCGTAATTCTCGATTCCGGAACAGTAGCCGGTTTCCTGGAGCATCTCCAGATCGAAGGTCGTCCGCTCCTCGATGCGTTGGGCGGCGACCAAATCACCCTGGCGCTCGAAGTACCGCACCCGCTCTTCCATATCAGATTTGATCAGCTGGATGGCGTTTTCAAGACGCTCCTCCGGCATTGAGTAGTGTTCCGCTGGATGGACGAGGACCGCCGGTTCCTCGGACTTGACCGTTCCTTCGAGGGGGTCGAGTTTCGAGAGGCGATCTATCTCCGCACCCCAAAATTCCACACGAACGGCATACCGACCGTACATCGGGAAGATTTCCACGGTATCCCCCCGAACGCGGAAGGTCCCCTGGGTGAAATCGACGTCATTGCGCTCGTAGTTCAGGTCGACGAGCGCGGCCAGGAGGTCGTCCCGATTGATCCGCTCACCCTGTTCGAGTCGCAAGGCCATCTCCTCGTAGTTTGTCGGGTCACCCAGCCCGTAGATGGCCGAGACGGAGGCAACGACAATCACGTCGTCCCTGGTAAGCAGCGATCGAGTCGCGGAGTGCCGCAGTCGATCGATCTCCTCGTTGATCGAGGCATCCTTGTCGATGTAGGTGTCCGATTGCTCGACGTAGGCCTCGGGCTGGTAGTAATCGTAGTAGGAGACGAAGTACTCGACGGCGTTGTCCGGGAACAGCGTGGTAAACTCCTCGTAGAGTTGCGCGGCCAGGGTCTTGTTGTGGGCGATGACCAGGGTCGGCATGTCGATCTCCTCGACAACCCAGGAGACGGTGTTGGTCTTCCCGGAACCGGTCACCCCAAGCAGCGTCTGTTTGTCCATGCCGGACTCGAAACCTTCGACCAGTGCCTCGATGGCCTCCGATTGGTCGCCAGCGGGGTC
>NZ_JAZKRK010000009.1:0-61482 GCF_036626455.1 Halodesulfurarchaeum sp.
CCGGTTCACGGCGGTCCTGGCGGACCAGCCGTTCACCGGTTCGAGTGTTCTGAGAAGGTCCAGGTGCGAGAATTGAACCCGCGTCTCAGCCTCCACAAGGCTGAAGGATAGTCCACTACCCCAACCCGGACACGCCTGAACGGAGGGGGTTCCCGCCCAAATACGTTACGACCTTGGGGCGGGCCCGACACCCTTTTGGGCCGATCCCGGCTATAAACTGCCAGACGTGGCGATCACGGACAAGATCTACGTGAAGAATCATCGGCAACTCGGCTCTCAGCTCGAGGTCTCCTTCCCGAAAAACGCCTTTTCGGGAGCCACCCTCGACCTGCTCTTCCAGGGCGACCTGGAGAAACTCGATGAGGCCAACCGTGAGCGGGTGCTTGACTTCTCCGAAGACTTCCTCGATTGCACGTGCGAGTCGAATCCCTACTGTGGCCACCCGGAACGCAAGTTCATCCGGTACCTCCTGGACCTCCGCTCCCGACACCTCGACCCCGAATCGATCGTCGACGTAATGACTGATGATTACCTGCTGTATGCCTATCCCGGGGACATCTACTCGTTTCTTGATGACGCCGTCCGAACGCTCGAGGCTGTCGAGGAGATTGCTGGCGTTGACGGCCGGACCGAGGCCGAGCGCCGGGCGGCTGATCGGAAACGCGAGCTATTGTAAGAAATCAGTATCCGTCAGGGAGTCGGGGAAGTGTGGCCGAAAAACAACTGCGTCTATCCGATCTGGTAGTTGTCAGTGGAGGTGCCGTTGCCGACCTCTTCGTCCAGGTCTTCGAGTTGGACGACCTCGTCGATTGACTCCTCATCGTCGAGGGCCTCCTGCAAACGGGTGATGTACTCCTTGTGCTCCTGCAACTGATCGCGGAGATGCTGAGCCTCGAGTTCGAGGCGTTCGTGTTCCCGGACGAAGCTTTTCGGGACTTCGACTCGCGGCGGGAACTCCTCGGTGTCCACATCCCGCACGTCGTTTTTCGGGACGACCCGGACCTTCCCCTCGTGAGCGACGAGCTCGTCGACGTAATCCCGAAACACCGCAGACAGGGAGATGTCACGCTCCTCGGCGATATCCCGAAGCGCCTCGAAGGCGTTCTCGCTGACCCGGAAGGAGATCGTCTTGTTCTTCTTCCCCATACCACTCCAAAGCGCGGCTGTCTCCTTAAGGGTTCGTCAGACGGCTGTCACGGGCCGCTACTCAGGTCTTCTGCCGGTTCTGCCTCGGCGTCGAGTTCGTCCAGGCTCTCCAACGCCTCGACGACGGCCGACTGGTAGACGCTGGGGTCCACGTCGTACTCCTCCTGGGCCCGGACGCCGTACTCGTTGCCTTCCGAATCGAGAGCCCCAAGACGGTCGAGGGTCCGTTCGGCGGCCTCCGTGACCCATCGACTGCGGGCCGATTCGTCGACGACGGTGATTGATTCGGGCCGAATCGAGACGTTGACCGTCCCGTCGTCGGTCTCGTAGGTCCGTGGTTTCCCGACGACGGCGACGTAGGTCGGCGTCTCCAGTTCGCGAAGTGCCCCGGCGGCCTCCGGCTGGTACTGCCCAGCGTAGACGAAGGCGGTCCCGGTCGGATCGACGACTCGGCCTTGCCAGTACTCCTGGTCGCGACCGACGTCTTCGGTTTCGGTCAGTGTCCCGACGACGAAGACGCGGTTGGCCTGTTCCCCGGTGGGGAGCAGCACGTACACCGGCGCCCGGTCGTCCTCGCTCTCCTTGAACGTGAACGTCGCGTCGTTGAGTTCCGTCGCGAAGACCCGGCGGGCCGGTTCCCGCGTGGGTGTCGTATTGTCGGCCATCTACATCGACCTCGCCTGAATGAGGACGTCGTCGGGATCGACCGGTTCGGTGAGCTCCTCGACCTCGTTTGCGAGCAGGTATCGGCCCATGACCGGTCCGGTGACTCGGTAGTACCGGCCGAGCACGGTCTCTTCCATTTCGTCCGCGACGACAGTCGTATCGAGGGCGTCTTGGGCCATCTCCTTGGCCGTCTCGATGTCGATGCCGGTGAGCGCCTCGGTCATTTCGTGGTCGAAGATGACCTCCTGGACCGATTTGCCGTCGTCGAGCACGCCTTTGATGCGGAGGTCGAACTCGCCCTCGACGTCCCCGTGCTCCGAACAGCGACCGTTCTGGAGCACTCGGGTACATCCCTCGACGGGACACCGTTTGATGAGCCCGCTGCCCGATTGGATGTCGACCAGCGCGCCGTCCATCGTGGAATCGTCGTCGCCGACTTCGATTTCGTCCTCGACTTCGGTGATCTCGGTCGTCTTATTGAGTTTGACAGAGTAGCGCCCCTGGTATTCGTCAGTTACGACGTTTTCCAGGCGATAGACCGACCCCTCTTCGAGGGTTTCGAGGTCGGATTTCGCCCAGGCGGTGAACTTGATGGTACCGGTCTCATCACCTAAGAGGCCGACCTGGCCGACTGCGTCGCTCCGGGGGTTCCAGAGGTCGACGACCTGGGCGGTGAGGCTGATCCACTGCTCCGGTTGGTTGACGTCGGCGATCGATACCTCTTCCTCGCTGCCGCCGGCCAGGTCGTCGCGTTCGAGCCCGGCCTCGTCCAGATAGTGGTTCTCGACGCTTCGCCGCGCCTCGGACAGCGGGACTTTGTACTCCGAAACGAGCCGCTCGAGACGGGCGGAGACATCCTCGAGATCGATGTCCAGATGGTCGGTAAACTCCTCGTGAATATCGCGGGCCGCGGTCTGTATATCGCTCATGATCGGTCAGTCTCCGGGGTGGGCGGGAGACAGTCATTGGTTGGCCGCGTTCGTTCATAAACCTCCGTACCTGGCGAGAGTTTCAAACCGCTCGGACCGATAGGACGGGTATGGCGGATTTCGGCGGCCTGTTTCGAAACGCGGCCCGACGAGCGGGCCGTACAGTCGGTCGGGTAGAGAAACAGCTCTCGGGCGGCCGCATGGAAGGATCGCTTCCACAGGACGAATCTGGACAGGTCAGGATCGTCTGCCGCCGGTACGCCGAAAAACGCGCCGTCTCGGTGACAGCGGGGAAACCGTCGTGTTTCGAGGCCGGGGACCCGGATTGTGAGTCCTGTCTCGAGGACATCAGCGACGGCACTGTCGAGACCTGGTAAGCCTTCGCTGGGCCAGACTTACTTTTCGGGCTGGACTCTGATCCGCATCGTTCCGTCACTCGTCACGCCGACCAGAATGTGCTGTCTCACTTCCCGTCCGGCGATTGCGTCGCCGGAGGAATCGCTGACGAGTTTCATCACTTCCGGCGCGGAGTAGGGTACTTTGACGCCCGCGTTGTCACACCCGTCATAGACCAGATCCGGAACTTCGTAGAGGTCGGTTCCCGGTTCGATACTGATCTGCACCGGGGCTTGGAGCGTTTCGGCGAACGCCACCGTCTCTCTGGCTTTCGAGATGTTCTCCCGCGCACTCGCCTCGACCTTCGAAACGTTCGCCCGCGAGGTGCCCAACTCCGCGGCGATATCTGCCTGCGGAAAGCCACGCTCGCGGAGCGCGAGCACCTCGGCCTGGCGCCGTGTCAACACGCTCTCGGACGGCTCAAAACCTGCCCGGTCAAGAATAGCGGCGACGTCCGGTACCTCCTCGCTCATTGGACCCACATTTGCGGGCCGAACCAAAAAGCTACCCGGGTCGGTCTGGCCCTTAGCTTCCCCAGAAGTTCTCTCGACTGCCCAGGCGGGGGTCCTCCTCGGCCCGACCGGCCGATTCGGATTCCCTGTCCGCCGCGTCTTCGGAGTCCTCTTCTGTGTCGGAATCACCTTCTGCGGTCTCCTCCTCGTCTTCCGCAGCGTCTTCCGGCGGCTCGTCGAGTTTCGCATCGAGGGTCGCCCGGGCGAAATTCGACTTGACCGTCTCGACCGTCGCTTCGACCCAGGCTTCCGGCAGGACGCCATCGACCATGATTACGAAGCCAGTTTCCTGGTGGTGCCCGACACCGGCACCGCTCTCATGCATGTCCGTGACCTCGATGAGGACCTCCTCCCCGGGGACCACCGGTGCTGTCTTGAGGTCCTCGATGGGCTGGCTGTAGTGATTACACCACTCCATCCCGCCTCGGTCCCCGAAGTGTTGACACCCCATCCCGTTGATCTGTTCGGAGAAATGAGGACAGTCGTCCGCGAGTGGGCATGTCGCCATTACCGATTACTACCGGTTCAGTCCATTAAACTCCACCGTCACGAAGTTCAAAATCCGTTTTCCTCCTGACTCAGTAACACGGCCATCGAGAGGCCGGAGACGACGATCAGGATGAGCGCCGGGAGCGCCGCGTATTCGTAATAGAGGCTCTCGTGGGCGGCCCAGACGATGGTGACCAGCGTATCACGCCCGATCGGCTGGAGCATGAGCGTGGCTGGCAACTCCTTCATCGTCGTCAAGAAGACGAGGGTCCCCCCGGCGACGACCCCTGGTGCAATCCCGGGAAGGATCACCTGCCTGAACGTGCGCCAGGGCCCGGCGTTCAACGTTCGAGCGGCTTCGGCGACCTGATTGTCGAACTGGACGATCGCCGATCGCGTCGTTCCCACGGCCTGGGGGAGGAATCGCACCACGTAGGCGAACACGAGCAACGGGACGGTCCGATACAGCCACGGGACCGTGGTCGACCCCAGAAAGACGAGCGCGAGGCCGATGACGATGCCAGGGACGGCAAAGCCGACGTAGGTCCCGCGTTCGAGGACACGGGCGATTCGGCTTGTGCCACGGGCTCCGAGGTAAGCGACTGGAAGCGCCATCGCACTCGCTGTGAGTGCCGCGAGCAAGGCGAAGGTGACTGAGTTCACCGCGTGCTGGGGCTGGAACGCGAGTGAGGGGACCGCGCCGCCGGTGCCACGCAGCACCCAGAGCGTGAACAGTCCAACTGGCAGGAGCACTGTGACTGCCCCCAACAGGCCCACCACCGCCATCGCCGGGTATCGCCACCGTCCAAGCGGGATCGGGGTCCCATGATGTCGCTCGGTTTCGCCGTGTGCCTGGCCCGTCTTGGATTCGATGTAGAGGATGACCCCGGCGAGGGTGAGCAACTGGATGGAAAGCAACGCCGCATACCCGACGTTGAAGGCCTCATATTCGGTGTAAATGGCACTCGTGAACACGGAGACACCCATGAAGGCCGGCGTCCCGAAGTCCGAGAGTGCATAGAGCGCAACGAGCAACGCGCCAGCTGATATCGCCGGTCGGATCTGGGGGAATGTGACCCGACGGAACGCGTCCACTGGGCTCGCATCCAGGCTTCGGGCGGCTTCTACCAGTGAGGCGTCCATCGATCGGAGCGCCGCGCGGGTGGTGAGAAACACGTAGGGGTAGGTGTAGAGGGTGATGACCAGCACCGCTCCGAGGAACCCGTCGATTCGAGGCAGTTCGAGGCCCACCACGGAGGTGAGTTCGCCGTGGCGGCCGAAGGCCGAAACGAAGGCGAACGCCCCGATGTAGCTGGGGACTACCAGTGGCAGCGCAATCACGACAGTGAAAAACCGCTTGGCCGGCAAGTCGGTCCGAGCGGTCAGGACGGCCAGTGGAACGCCCATCGCGACCGAGGCGAGGGTCGTCGCGACCACGAGGGCGATGCTCCGGCCACCGATTTCGAATGTTCTGGGTGCAAAGACCAACTCGGCCGCCCGGGTGAGATCGACTGCTCCAGCCCGGAGGAAAAGCCATAGCAGCGGCGAGACCACCAGAAGGGCGATGACACTTCCCATGAGGAGGGCCGCCAGGTGGACGGTTGATCGGGTCCGTAGCAGGCGGCCGACGGCTGGGCCGATCTCAGTCACGCGGTCAGTCAGTGCACCCATGCTCCCCTAGACCGTCATGCCCTCCTCGCGCAGGAGGTCAATTGCCGGTTCCAGGTCGCCGAGTGCGTTGAGGTCGAATGTCGGCGGCTCGAGCTCGGCGAGACTCGGGAGCGGTCCGTCGTAGTCGACACCGTCAACGACGGGATACTCGCCGTTGGTCTCCACGAAGAACGCCTGGCCCTCCACGGCCAGGATGTGCCTGACGAACTCCGCTGCGAGGTTTGGCTTGCTGGCGTCCTCGAGTATCGCGGTGCCGGAGACATTGAACAAACCCCCCGGATCGTCCTGGGTGAAGGTGACATCCAGTGGGGCGTCCGGTCGATTTCCGATGATACGGGCAGCGTAATACTGGTTGCCCAATCCGACCGAAACATCCCCATTGGCGACGGCTTCGGCTTGCTGGGAGCCACTCGAGTAGAGCGTGACGTCCTGGTCTTCGAGCAGGGCCCTGACCCACTCACGGGTGCGCGCCTCGCCTTCGAGTTCGAGCATCGCAACGATGAACGACCTGAACGTGCCGGAGTTCGGGCGCGTCGAGAGTTCGCCAGCAAAACGCTCGTCCTCGGCGTAGGCGAAGATATCCGTTGGCAACTCATCGCGGGTCCAGGTTTCCGTGTTGAACTGGACGGCCCGGACCCGACCGGAGGCACCGGTCCACTGGCCATCCGGGTCTCGTTTGCTCTCGGGAACGGCATCAACCACGTCTGTCGGGAGGTCCCGGGCCAAACCTGCCTCTTTGAGAGCCGCGAGCGCTCCCGATGATTGGGTGTAAAAGACGTCCGCCGGTGTGGCGTCGCCCTCCTCGGTGAGGCTGTTCAGTTGGGCCTCGTTACTGGCGTAATCGCTAGCGATCGAGAAATCCGGATAGGTCTCCTCGAGTTTGGCAAAGAGCGGATCGATCTGGTCCCGGGTCCGGCCTGAATACACGATCAGTTCGCCTTCGAGGTCACCGAGATCGTCCCAGGTGATTCCCTCGCCGTCGATCGGGGCCCCTTGGGGACTGTCACTTTCGAATGGATCGTCACTGCCCGAGCCAAGACACCCTGCGATGCCTGTCGCGAGGGCGGCCCCAGCGGTCCCGAGGACGCGCCGTCTGGTCCAGGTCCGCTCAGTTGATTGGCCTGCTGTCTCAATTGTTCGGTCCGGTGAAGTCGTTTCGTCGACCATCTTCTTTTAGGTTACCCTAAAAGATATTTAGGCGTGATGGTTTTAGGCCGGCCAAAAACCATATCGCTATGCCCGTATCGAACACTTTTTAGGAATGCCTAAACAAGTTCTCAGTCGAGACGGATTCAGTGCTACTAAGGCTGATCCGAGCAAATCTATGGGAACCAATCACCGCTCGCAGGCCGATGGAACGTCGCCCACTGTCCGTCCCCAAACGGGTTCGGCAGCGACGGCGTACACCCCGGTACTCTCCCTCGAATCGGTGACGACGACTTTCGAGGACGAGGCGGCCATCGGGAACTTCACATTGTCCGTGCAGGACGGTGAACTGCTGACGATTCTTGGCCCCTCTGGCTGTGGGAAAACCACGGCCCTTCGGACGATTGCCGGTCTCGAACGCCCGGATTCGGGACGGGTCCGCATTAATGGGAGGACCGTGGCGGACGAGGAAACCTTCCGCCAACCGGAGGACCGGGACGTGGGGCTGGTGTTTCAGGACTTCGCGCTGTTCTCTCACATGACCGTCGCCGAGAACGTGGGCTTTGGAATCGAGTCCTGGTCGGAGGCAAAGCGGACCGCACGGGTCGATGAACTGCTCACCCTGGTGGGCCTCGCTGGGGCAGGCGAGCGCTCCCCGTCGGATCTTTCCGGGGGCCAACAACAGCGGGTCGCCTTGGCTCGAGCGCTGGCCCCCGAACCGGAGGTCCTGCTCCTGGACGAGCCGTTTTCGAGCCTCGACCGGGACCTCCGCGAGCGTATGCGCGAGGAAGTCAGACGCATTCTGCAGGCGGCCGGAGTCACCACGGTCTTCGTCACGCACGATCAGACGGAGGCCCTCTCGATTTCCGACCGGGTCGCAGTAATGTGTGAAGGACATCTCGAACAGGTCGGCCATCCCGAGACGGTCTTTGCGGGCCCGGAGTCGCGGTTCGTAGCCGAGTTCCTCGGAAACCCAACGTTCCTCGACGGGCAGGTCGGCGAAGATGCGGTTTCGACCCATATCGGGCCGATCACTCTGGACCAACTGCCTGGCCTCTCGGCTGATGAGTCCGGCAACCACGTCGCTGTCGTGGTCAGACCGGACGACATCGAGGCCGTCGCTGTTCCAGCCTCCGAGGCCGACGGGATCGTTCGCCGTCGCAGTTACGAGGGGTCGACGATCCGGTACCGGATCGAACTCGACGATGGCACCACCCTCGAAGCGATGCACAACCACACGGCAGCGGTCGATCTGGACGATCCGGTTGCGGTGGGGCTAGTCGCCGACCACGAGTTTGCCTGGTTCGATGACGAGGCCGAAACCGACGGCTGCTAGCCAACAGGCGGCGGGACCAGCACTCCCCATGGTGTCTCTTGCGTAACGGTTTTGAGCGTTTGTCGGCAATCATCGGGTAGCATGAGCCAGAACCCAGATGACGACCGTCTCGAGGAGCTTCGCGAGAAGAAACTCCAGGATCTACAGGAGAGTCAGGGCGGGGAGGGCGCTGGTGAGGAGGCCATGGAGGCCCAGCGCGACCAGGCCGAAGCCAAGAAGAAGGCTGTCCTTCGCCAGCATCTCACCGACGGCGCTCGCAAGCGGCTCAACACCGTCAAGATGAGCCGCGAGCAGTTCGGTGAGCAGGTCGAACAGCAGATCGTCGCGCTGGCCCAGTCCGGACGGCTGCGCGAGAAGATCGACGAGGAGAAGATGAAAGAACTCCTCAAGGAGATGAAACCCGATTCGAAGAGTTTCAACATCTCTCGACGGTAACTGGTCAACACCTCTGGACTAACGGTTCTCCGTTCTGCGGGCGCATCCGCGTGGGATGGACAGGTACAAGCGCCGGGTGGCCCAATCCGCCACCATGTACGACCGGCTGAAGGGATTTCGCGACTTCTACCCCGAGGAGATGGCCGCCCGTCGGGCGATGATCGACACCCTCGAGGCCACCGCACAGCAGTATGGCTTTCGGGAGGTCGGGACTCCAGCCCTCGAACGGACGGCGATGTACGTCGATAAAAGCGGCGAGGCGATCGTCGATGAACTGTACGCCTTCGAGGACGACGGTGGCCGGGGCGTGGCCCTGACTCCCGAACTCACGCCAACGGTCGCCCGGATGGTCGTGGCGAAACAACAGGCCCTCGCAAAGCCGATCAAGTGGTTCTCCACCCGCCCCTTCTGGCGCTATGAGGAACCCCAGCAGGGGCGATTCCGGGAGTTCTACCAGCTCAACGCCGATATTTTCGGCTCGGATGACCCGACTGCCGACGCCGAAATCCTGGCCTACGCGGCGGACGCTCTGAGCGGGCTGGGCCTCACGGCGGAGGATTTCGAGTTCCGGCTGTCACACCGGGATATCTTGGGTGGTCTCCTCGAATCGATGGCGGGGGACGTCGACACCCGGGCGGCCATCCGGGCCGTCGACAAAAGCGAGAAGATCGAACGGGCCGAGTACCACGACCTGCTCGTCGACGCTGGACTCACCCGGGACCAGGCCATGGAGTTCGAAACCCTCCTCGAAACCGGCGACCTCGAGGAACTCCTCGCCTTCGCCGAGACAGAGCGGGTCAGATCGGCCGTCGAGAACCTTAGAGCCGTGCTTTCGGCCGCCGAGGACTACGGTGTCAGGGAATACATCACCCTCTCACTTGAGACGGCCCGGGGGCTAGATTATTACACTGGAGTCGTCTTCGAGTGTTTCGACTCGACTGGGGACGTTTCCCGAGCGGTCTTTGGTGGTGGTCGCTACGACGACCTCATCGAGAGCTTTGGCGGCCAATCCATGCCGGCAGTCGGCGTTGCACCGGGCCTGGCACCGCTCTCCCTCCTCCTCCAACGAGCCGGTGTTTGGCCGGAGGAAGCCCTCGAAACCGATTATTACGTGCTGCAGATCGGAGACACCCAGTCGGAGGCCGCCCGTATCGTCCGGGACTTGCGAGAAGCAGGCCACGTCGTGGAGACGGACGTCTCGGATCGCTCTTTCGGCGCCCAACTCGAATACGCCGACTCGATCAACGCCCGGACGGTCGTCATCGTGGGGGAACAGGACCTCGAAGAGGATCAGGTGACGCTCAAGAACATGGCCTCGGGTGACCAATTACAGGTCCCGGTCGAGACCTTCCCGGGGAAGAACCCGGAGCCGCGACTCACCGATTACGAGTAAGCCAGAGCATGCGAGCCTACCGCGTTGCCTACGATGGACGTGCGTTTTACGGATTTCAGCGTCAACCCGACGTGTCGACCGTCGAAGACGTGCTTTTGGAAGGACTTGCGGATGTCGGGCTCGAGTTCGAGGAGACACCGGCCGGCTGGGCCGCTGCCGGACGGACCGATGCCGGCGTCTCGGCACTTGCCCAAACCGTGGCCTTCGAGGCACCTGACTGGCTCACGCCCAGACCGTTTACGGCTCACCTGCCCACGGACGTTCACGTGTGGGCGAGTACACCGGTCCCGGACGATTTCCATGCGATCCACGACGCGAACCGTCGTGAATACACTTACTTCCTCCATGCCCCACACGCCGACCCGGAGCGGATCGACGATATCGAGGCTCGGCTTTCGGGCGAGCACGACTTTCACAACCTGGCCGCAGAGGAGACTGGCACTGTTCGGGATCTCTCTGTGACGAGTACACAAGACGGCGTTTTCCGCCGTATCCGGGTCCAGGCCGATGGCTTTCCACGACAACTCGTGCGCCGGCTGGTCGCGGTCTACGACCGGGTCCGGACCGGGGCAGCGTCGCTCTCTTTCATCGACCGGGTGCTTTCCCCCGAGCCCCTTCCGGGACCGAACGGCATCCAACCGGCACCGGCCTATCCGCTCGTGCTGACAGCCGTCGACTACGGCCTGACGTTCGAAGCCGAGCAGGCGGCTGTCGACATGGCCGAAGAAGCGTTTGCGGACCGGACACTCCAGGCCAGAACCAGGGCCGAAGTGACCACCCGACTGAAACGGGGCGTGATGGAGCCCGGGCCCCACCCGACTGGCGACAACCCTTAATCCTTCGCGGGTGCCACGGCGGGTATGGAGCAGGTGCCCGAACGCGAGGAACTGCCGGTCGAATACACGTGGGAGTTGGAGGCGATTTTCGAGACCACTGCGGAGTGGGAGGCTGCATTCGAGGACGTTTCTGAACGGATCGACACGATCCGTGAGTACGAAGGCCGACTCGATGAGGACGGCGCGGTTCTCTCCGAAGCGCTTTCCACACGGGACGAACTGTCTCGGGAGGTTGAACAGGTCGCGGCCTATGCCCGGATGCGCTCGGACGAAGATACGCGCGACCAGAAAGCCCAGGGTCGGGCGACCCGCGCACGGACCCTCGCGGCAGAGGCCGCAAGTGCGAGTTCGTTCATCGAGCCCGAGATCCAGCAACTGTCCGAGGAGCGCGTCGAAGTGATGCTCGAATCGACCCCTGATCTCGCGGTCTACGAACACTACTTGGACGACGTACTCCGACTCGCCCCACATACCCGTTCCGCGGAGGTCGAGCAAGTCCTCTCGGAACTCGGCGAGGTGCTCTCGGCTCCCTCGGACGTCTATGGAAAACTCACTGACGCCGACCTGACGTTTCCAACCGTCGAGGGTGGCGAAGGCGAGCCCGTCGAGATCACCCAGTCGAATTTCACCTCGCTGTTGCAACGGCCCGACCGAGAGTTCCGCGAGCAGGTGTACAACTCTTTCTTCGAAGAGTTGAATGGCGTTCGAAACACCCTCGGGACCGCGTTGAACCATCAGGTCCGGAAACACGTCAAAAGCGCCGACATCCGGGACTACGAGTCCCCTCTTGTTGCTGCCCTCAACGGCTCGAACGTGCCGGTCTCGGTCTATGAGGCGCTGGTCGACACCGTCGAATCGAACCTCGACACCCTTCATCGTCATCTCGGGTTGAAAGCGGATGCCCTGGACGTGGACGAACTGGCGATGTGGGACGTCTACGCACCTATCGCGTCCGACGAGGGCCCGGAGATCGAATACGAGGCGGCTACCGAGATGGTGATCGAGGCCCTGGCGCCGCTGGGTGAGGAGTATCAGGACCGCGTGGCCGATGGCATCGAATCCCGATGGCTCGACGTCTACGAGAACCGGGGCAAGCGCTCGGGGGCCTACTCCGGCGGGACCTACGACACTCAGCCCTACATTCTGCTGAACTGGCAATCCGACGTCTCCTCCCTGTACACGCTCGCTCACGAACTCGGGCATTCGATGCACTCGGAACTGTCGAGCGAGGCCCAGCCATACGTCGACGCTGACTACGAGATTTTCGTCGCTGAGGTGGCATCGACCGTCAACGAGACGCTTCTGACCCATCACCTGCTCGACACCGTCGAGGACGAGCAGTTCCGCGCGCACGTGCTGGATCAGTTTCTTGAGCGTTTCCGATCGACCTTGTTCCGCCAGACGCTCTTTGCGGCCTTCGAGGCGGACATCCACGAGCGCTCGGCGGCGGGCGAACCGTTGACTCCGGACCGCCTTGATGAGCTCTATGGGGACCGAAAGGCCCGGTACTACGACCCCGCTCAGGTCGAGGAGACGATTCGCAGGGAGTGGATGCGCATTCCACACTTCTACTACAACTTCTACGTGTACCAGTACGCGACCGGCCTGAGCGCCGCCGTGGCAATTGTCGACCGCATCGAAAGTACAGGAGAATCGGCCGCCCAGGATTACCTCGACGCGCTGGCCCTCGGCGGGAGCGAGTATCCCCTCGACGTGCTTCGAACCGCTGGGGTAGACATGGCTGAGCCGGCGCCCATTGAAACAGCGATCGGGGAGTATGACACGCGGATCGACGAGATGGCCGCGCTGCTCGCCGATTAGCGGTCCAGGGTCTTTCGCATCTCCACCGCCGGTCCCTCGACCTCGCCGCCGAACTCGTAGGTGAGTTCCCTGACTTTCGAATAGCCCTGGACCTCGTAGAACTGGACGGCATTCAACGATGCCCACAATCCCAACGAGTCGAGTCCCCGCTCACGGGCCCGCGTCTCCAGAGCCTGGTAAATCGTCGTCCCGATCCCCCGACGCGCAAATCCGGGATGGACGTAGATCGCCCCGATTTTTCCATCCGCCTCGGCCTCGAAGTCCGCGTCACCCTCCAGGGTCAGCCAGCCAAAGCCAATGATCGAGCCGCCCTGTTCGGCGACAAAGACAGTCGTCTCCTCCTCGTCGATGGGGTAGTCTGCTGGGTCCCGCTCGTGAGCCCAGGCGTCGACTTGCGCCTCTGTGTAGCGCTCGCCCCCGAGGCCCTTGATCGAGGCGAGATGGATGTCCCGGATGGCTTCGGCGTCTGCCGTTCTCGCCAGGCGGATCGAGCGGGTCATTCTCCGTCAACGAGGCGCTCGGCTGCGCCTTTGGCGTCAGTGATTCGACCGATGATCCCGGCCCGGTCGGTGTAATTAGTCACGAATTCGATGTCAGCCGGCGGATCCAGTCGATCCAGGGCCGACCACGAGCGGTCGTAGGCAGGCATGCCCGGCTCCCAGCGATGCACGTTGAGCACCGTGGCGTGCGCTCCGAGCAGCGATTCGAATTCCCGAGCAGCTATCGCCCCGATTTCTTCATCGTCCCGTTCGAGCAGTCCCTCGTCTCGACCGCCACCAAGATAGGCGGTATAGACGTCGTCCCGGTCGAGCATGCTCGCGTTCCAGGTCATTCCGAGCGTGGTGTAGCCCGCCTCCGGGAGGATCTGACAGCCATGACCCACGATGTCGCCGTCGGCGGCGAGATGGACCATGATGATCGGATTGTAGTTGAACTCCTCAAGGGTCCCGGCGAGCGTCGGATCGACCGGTTTGAGGAGCCTTGCCGCCGTCGGTGCCGGAGTAGTCATGGCGATTGCGTCGACGGAGTATCGGTCAGAGTCGGTGATGATCTCGTAGCCATTTCCGTCGGGTTCGACGGCCGTTACGGGAGTCGAAAACTCGATGCTGTCCGCGTGGCGGTCGGCCAGGGCCGCTGGAAGCCGTTCCAGACCTTCCTCGAAGGTAACGATCGGTGGCGGATCTCGACCTTTGAGGGCGTAGGGTGCGACCGCCTTGAGGATTGACCCTTCGATCCCATGTCGTTCGAGGGCCTTGCCGAGCGAGTACTCGACGAGCATGTCGTCGGCCGCTGTCCCGTAGAGCCCGGTATAGAGCGGGGCGAAGAGCCGGTGGGCGGCTTCGCGGCCGAATTTGCGGGTGAGAAACGCCTCGACGGATTCACCCGATTTCGGGCCGTCCGTGAACGGCTCAGCGAGCACCCGAAGTTTGCCACGCCACGAGAGCAGATTCGTCGTGAGTGCCTCACGAATGGACAATGGTGCAACCCGAAAGGCCTCATCGTGGTAGATAAAAAGCGGCTGGTTTGTGTTGCCTTCCTGGAGATCGTCGGTGAGGTCGAGGTCGTCGAGGAGGGATTTGACTGGCCCGGCCAATCGGAGTCGCTGGGGCCCGAGTTCGACGATCCGGCCATCGATTTCGCGGGACTGAATCGTCCCGCCGGGCCTTGCCGCTGATTCGAAAGTCAGCGTCTGGACGCCTTGTTCCTCGAGAAAATGTGTCAGCGCGAGTCCGGATATCCCCGCGCCGACGATGCCAACTGTAGGGGTGTCGTCGCCTGTCTTTCCTGCCGCTGGTCCGCTACCCGTTGCCATTTGCGTAGGTTTCGGGCTTCTCCCCGGAAATGAGCGTTTCGACGTACGGGCAAAGTGGGTCACTGGCCATCGGATTGCCAGTTGCTGCATATGCCCGAGAGCGACTGCCTCCGCAGATCGATCGATGCTCGCAAGTGCCACAGGAACCGGTGAGTTGGGCGTCATCCCGAAGCATTTCGAAGAGGTCCCCGTTCCGGTAGATGTCGACCAGTGAGGTTTCGGTCACGTTGCCGCCGTTGAGCGGCATGAATCCGGAGGGGAACACATCACCCTCGTGGCTCACGAACACGAACCCTTTCCCGGCCCGGGTCGAGCCCACTCGGACGCTATTGCCACTTGCTTCGCGTTCGACTTGATTCGCCACAACCCGGTAATGCGGTGCTTCGACTGTGATGGTGCGAAACGACGCCTCCTTCTGTCGTTCGTAGAGGAACTCCATCACGTCGACCGTTTCCTCGGGCTCGAGTTGGTCGAGTTCGGTGCCCCGGCCGATTGGAACGAGGAAGAAGACCTCCCACATCGCCGCTCCCAATTCCTCGACGAGGTCGGCAATCGCGGGGAGGTCCTCCACAGTGTCGGCCGTCACTGTGGTGTTGATTTGGATGCCCAGACCGACGTCTTTGGCCAGTTTCGCCCGGTCCATGATCAGGTCGAAGGACCCTTCCTCTCCCCGGAAGGTGTCGTGACTCTCGGGCGTTGCGCCGTCTAGGGAGAGCGCGATTCGTTTGACGTCCAGATCGGCGAAGGTTTCGAGGACGTCTCTGTCCAGAAGCGAGGTCGGGGCCGGAGTCACTGCCGTCGGGAGGTCCTGGTCGGTTGCGTACTCGATGAGTTCGTACAGGTCGGGGCGCTTGAGTGGGTCACCGCCGGAGATGACAAAGATCGGTGACGGGTGGCCGAAGGAGGCGATTTGGTCGATCAACGCCTTTCCCTCGGCCGTCGAGAGTTCGTTCGGGTCCCGGTCGGGTTGGGCGTCCGCCCGACAATGATCGCACTCGAGTTCACAGGCCTGTGTAACCTCCCAAGTCGCGATGAGTGGGGTCTGGTCGTAGTTTCGACCGTGGGAACCCTCACTGCCGCCGGGTGTTCCGCCCGGATGTCCGTTCGCCATATGGGCTGGGGTATGGGGCCAATGGATAAAAGCCCAGTTCTCGAGGTTCCGACTGACTGGGAGCAGAGCCGCGAATTTATATCCGGCCAACCGATAAGGTGTAGATACAAATCGATGAATGATCTGTCCGCGTTGGTCGTCTCGCACAAACGGGCCTCCGTCGACCAGATCAGCCAGTTGACCGAGCGCCCGACAGACCTGCTCCTCGACCGACTCAGCGGGGCTGGGGCCGAGGAAGCCTACGTGCTTCACACGTGCAACCGCGCCGAGTACTACGTCACTGGCCCGACCAGCGCCCGTGAAACGGCACTTGATGGTGTGGAGGTGGGCTCCGACACCGTCCAACGGTTCGACGGGGCCGCCGCAGCGCGTCACCTCCTCCGCGTAGCCGCGGGGCTCGAAAGCATGGTCGTCGGCGAGGACGAAATCCTCGGACAGGTTTCGGCCGCCCAGGAGGAGGCACTCTCCTCTCTCGATGGGACGCTCGGACCGGTCGTGGAGAAGGCGATCCGCGTCGGGAAGCGTGTTCGCTCGGAAACCCGGATCAACGAAGGCAACCCCTCGATGGGAACTGCGGCGGCAGAATTGGCCAGCCGCCAGCTCGACGATATTGCCGAGAGCCGGGCTATCGTGATCGGTGCCGGCGAAATGGGCAAGCTCATCGCCTCCCCGCTCGCGGACCGAGGGGCCGAGTTGCTGGTCACGAATCGCACCTACGAATCGGCCAAGGACCTCGCGTCGCGGGTCGATGGGACGCCGATTTGTTTCGAGGCAGTGCAATCCCGCGTCCAATATGTCGACCTGGTCGTCACCGCGACTGACGCGCCGCACCCGATCCTCGACACCGGGACCTTCGAGGGAGCAGACGTGATTGCGCTCGACCTGGCAAACCCTCCGGATATTGAACCGGACGTGGAGGAGATGGCCTCGATTACGGTCTTTGACATCGACGACATCGGCACCATCGTGGACAGTGCCATGTCTCGTCGAACCGAAGCGGCGGCGGACGCCGAGACCATCGTCGCGGCCGAAATCGAGGCCCTGGAACGGAACCTCAAGAAGCGGGAAGCCGAGTCGATGCTCTCGGCGATCTACGAACGGGCCGAGGAACTGCGCCGGTCGGAGGTAAGCCGGGCCATCAACCGGCTTGAGGAAAACGGCGGCATCACCGATAGCGAACAGGAGATCCTCGAACAGATGGGTTCGGCCCTGGTGAAAAAACTCCTCTCGACGCCGACCCAATCGATCAAAGACGCCGCCGTCTCGGAGGACTACGAAACACTTCGGACCGTCGCAGACGTGTTTCAGGTCCCCGACTCCCCGCCCGAAGACGCTGAGTCGGACGCGCCGATCGAGCCGAGGGACCACTCCGATCCGGCCCCGGAATCCGGCGACGGCGAAACTGGTCACTGGGACTAGCCGGTTTCGGAAGCCGGGGACGAAAAAACTGGTTCATGACATTCGTTGGTCCGTAATTCGGTGCCAACTCCCGCAATTACGCCCGGAGACCCAAAGGAACTTCATTATTCGGAACCTACACCCGCCAAACGATGTCTCGGAGTCCTTCGCTTCCGGATCGACCCACCCTCGATCTGGACCCGGATTCGCCTCCTCGGGAACGCCTCGAGGCGCTGAAATCCCACTACGTCGATATTCGCACTGTGAACCGCGAACTGGAAACACAACTCGAAGACGTCTCGGAGCGGCGCAAAACCCTCCAGGAGAAGGTCGATACCTTCCAGCGCGAGAACGAGACCCTCAAAACTGCCTCGCTCTATCTGGCGACGGTGGAGGATCGCACCGACGGCGAAGAGGTAATTGTCAAGCAACACGGCAACAACCAGGAGGTCCTGACTGAGGTCTCGGGCGAACTCGAGGCGAACCTGGAGATGGGCGACCGTGTCGCCATCAACGATTCCTTTGCGATCCAGGAGATCCTCGACGACGAGACCGACGCACGGGCCCAGGCAATGGAGATTCAGGAATCTCCCGACGTGACATACGAGGATATCGGGGGCCTGGAAGACGAACTCCGGGAGGTCCAGGAGGCCGTCGAAGACCCGCTCACTCAACCCGAGCGCTTCGAGAAAGTCGGCGTGGAGCCACCGAGCGGGGTCCTCCTCCATGGCCCGCCCGGGACCGGGAAAACCATGCTGGCCAAAGCCGTCGCGAACCAGACGGACGCGACGTTCATCAAGATGGCCGGCTCCGAACTGGTCCGGAAGTTCATCGGGGAGGGGTCCCGGATGGTTCGGGACCTCTTCGAACTGGCTGCGGAGCGGGAACCCTCGATCATCTTCATCGACGAGATCGACGCCGTGGCGTCCAAACGGACGGATTCGAAGACCTCCGGTGACGCCGAGGTACAGCGGACGATGATGCAACTGCTCTCGGAGATGGACGGCTTCGAAGACCGCGGGGAGGTCCGGTTGATGGCCGCGACCAACCGCTTTGACATGCTCGACCGTGCAATCCTTCGCCCGGGCCGCTTCGATCGGCTAATCGAGGTGCCGGACCCGGACCACGAGGCCAGGGCCGAAATCCTCCGCATCCATACTGGAGAGATGAACCTCGCGGGCCGCGTCGACTTTGACACGCTTGCCCGGGAGACGGAGGGCTTCAACGGGGCCCAACTTGAGAGCCTTACCACCGAGGCTGGGATGTTCGCCATCCGCGATGACCGCGAAACGGTCCGGATGAAAGACTTCCGAGACGCAGTGGAGAAACTCGAAAACGCCGCCGAGGGTGACTCGCCACCGTATACGGCGTATATTCACTGAACGTTTTCGCTCGCGGTTCGTGGCTGATACCGCTCGAACCGCCCTTTGTTTTCCGAAGCGGCCGAATTCGAACCGACACGGATTAATTCGGGAGCCTCCTTCGCTGAGCAAATGGGGACGATCCAGGTTGTCTGGGGCACTGGCCGAGGCCCGACTGAGACTGCAGCTTATGACGCAGCCCTGGCCGCAGCCAACGTGCACAATTACAACCTTGTGACCGTCTCCTCCGTGATTCCGGCCGACAGTACAGTCACCCAGGTTGGAACTGCGCCGGATCTGGGTCCGATCGGCCAGCGACTGACCGTCGTTCAGGGCAAAGCGACGGTCGCTGGCCCTGGCGTCGCCTCGGCCGGCCTCGCCTGGACGACCGGCGAGGGGCCGGGATTGTTCTACGAATCCTCAGGCCCGTCGGATGCAAAGACCGTCGAAATGCGGGCCACGGAGGGGATTGAAGCCGGGCTCGCGCTTCGGGACTGGTCGACCGATTCGATTGAAACCGAAACCGCCTCGACGGAGGCCGCGAGTGGGGAGTACGCCTCCGCAGTCGTCCTCGCTGTTTACGGGACGGCCGAGCCGATTCTCTGAGGGGTAGGTAACCGAAAGGGTTTACGCCGCTGCAGCCGCTAATCAGGTGTAATGTATGGAAATACGCCGTACGCGGGCCGCCCCGGTGACGGTGAAAGCGCGGATCTCTCCCCTGCGGTGCGGCAAACACTCAAGGAGCAGGTTTCGGACGTCGAGCGGCGGACGCGGCGCCACCTGCCCGATGAGTACCACGTCGGCTCTCGGGTCGGGAGCTCTGACGATGGGCCCCAGGTGACGGTATCAGTCCAGCCGCCAATCGGAAACCCTGTCAGTGCGGGGTTCACGCCGGAGATCGAAGCCTCGGCTGAGGACCCGATTCCGGTGGAGGACCTCGAAGAAGTCGCCCGGGGTTTGGCCGCAAGCGCAGCGCTGCAGGTCAAACAAGCGCTTGGAGACGACGTACCGCCGATGGCCAGGTAGCGGGCTCGGCGACGGAGAGGTGGAGCAGGTCTATCGTTGATTTGTTACTTAACTGGCTCGACACGTTGGACACGTGTCGTCTTCACTGTAATTGACCATGCCAACGGCCCGGCGGCCGGTTCGTCGCCAGAAGCTGTTGCAAGACGGACATTCGGTGATCTGGTGGAACTCGGTAGCGTGTTGCATCACATCGTATCGTTCATGGTTGTGCACATAAGGATTATCCTGAATGAAGGGCTTACAATATTAGAACCTTAATCACATATTAATAATTGCTCGGCCGGCTCACTCGTGTCCGCACTGGGGGAAAACCCGCGTCTCGTCGCCCGGTTGGTCGCGGAAAATCGACTCAGCTCCGGCTCTCAGCTCCCAACTAGCCCGACCCGCATAACCGTTCCCAACTAACCGTCCCCGTATCACATTCCGCGTATCAGCCGTCCCAGTATTCGTTCAGGACCATAGGCGCGATCACACCCACGAAAAGCAGCAGACCGAGACTGACCTCCGAGGGCACCATCTCCAATTTGCCGGTCCCGAAACTCAGCCCGAGCGCCAGGAGGACGAACACGCTTATCACCGCATTTTCGCGAGAAACCATCTCTCTACTTCCCCCAGAATGGGTCCCGTTCGCGTTGGATTTCGAGGTACTGGGCGAGGGCCTCGCGTTCGTCGGCCGGGAGATCCTCACGGAGTTCCTGCTCGAGCACTTTCGCGTGGTTCTCCGGGAGGTCGACCCAGAGGACGTCCTCTTCATCGAAGTCCCGACCGACCGTCGGCCCTTCGATGGAGACCGCGGCGCGTTCGCCGGCTCGGAGTTGGTCGAGGTCTTCGCCCTCGTCCTGGATCGTCTTGAGAACGCCGACCCGCTCGAAGTCTCCATCCTCGACGAACCCGACTGGAACGTTTCGCCCGAGGGTGCCAGTTGCCACTTCCACGCCCACGACGGCCGGTCCGGACTGTCGGAAGACGTGATCACGAAGGATCCGGAACCTGGCTGGCCGGATGACGTTCTCGAAGACGGCTTCGCGCTGGCGCTGCTCGATCTCCTCGACGTACGCTTCGTAATCCTCGATGAGCTGATAGATCACGTCGTCCCGGAAGATCCGAACCCCTGATTCGGCGGCCTGGTCGGTGGCGTCCTCGTGAACGCCGACGTTGAACCCCAGAATCGCCTGGTGGGTCCCCTCGTCGACGGCCGAGGCGACGCTGACGTCCCGTGGCGCGATGTCGCCGACCTCGGCCCTGAGAATCGGAATCTCCGCCTCTCGCAACGAGTTGGCGATGGCCTCGAGGCTTCCGAGGGTGTCGGCTTTGACGACGATCCCCTCGTCGTCCGTTTCGACGGCCACCTCGGCAAGTTCCTCCTGAACTGCCTCGACCATGGTGTCGGTGTCCTTGTCGCCGACGACCCTGACGGGGGCCCCCGACATCGCGTCTTCGAGATCAGGCGCGGCGATTTTGAGGCCCATGGCCGCTGAGACCGACTCGACCTGTTCGAAGCGTTTCTCGGTGCGGATTTCGGCCAGGTCCCGCGGCCGGAGCAATGCTCTGACTGTGGTCACGATCGGGCCGGTGGTGCCACCGACCACGATGGTATCGCCCTCCTCGATTGTCCCGTCGTAGAGGATGACGTCGAGGGTGGAGCCAAAGCCCCGCTCCTCCGTGACCTCGAGGACTGTTCCGGCCCCGGGACCGGAGATGTCGACCTCCATCTCGTCGCTCATGTACCGCTGCGCTAATCCCATGAGGACGGCAAGGAGGTCTGGCACTCCCTCGCCGGTCTCGGCGCTGACGGGAATCACGCCCACGTTCGACTGGAAGTTCGAGACTCGCCAGTAGAAGTCGGCGGAAAACCCCGCGTCCGAGAGGTCCCCGATGATCTCATAGAGTTGCTCGTCCAGCGTCGACCGGACCCGGTCGCTCTGGCTCTCGTAACTCGTTTTGCTCGGCGCGTTCGGTGTGGGATTCCACCCGGGAATCGTGTCGATCTTGTTCGCGGCCACGACGAACGGTGTCTCGCTGTCCTGCAGGATCGAGACCGCTTCGTGGGTCTGGGGCTGGAACCCGTCGGTCACGTCAACCACCAGGATTGCGATGTCGGCCAGGGCGCCGCCTCGCGCTCGCAGCGTGGAAAAGGCGTGGTGGCCCGGTGTGTCGATGAACAACAGGCCCGGAAGATCGAATTCGGTGGGATCGACGAGGTCGCCGGCGATCGTCGAGACGACGTCAAGCGGCACCGCCGTCGCCCCGATGTGCTGGGTGATGGCCCCCGATTCGCCCTCGATCACGGCCGAGCCTCGCACTTTGTCGAGGAGACTCGTCTTTCCGTGATCGACGTGGCCCAACACGGCCACGATGGGGGTTCGAAACGTGTCGGCGTTTGCTGAGTCGGAGTGGGGCATAAGAATCTCCGAAGAACTCGGTATGCTGAATCACCCACTGGCGCCAGTTAACTCCATCGTCACCGAGTGGGTGCCCCAGCACCGCTCGATTTCGGCCCGTGCCCCACGCATTTATGGTCGCGGAAAGTGTCCGGTCGCGTATGGCCGACATGCTCGCAGAGACCCTCTCCGGGAAATCCGTGATGGGGGCCGACGGCACCGAATTGGGAGAGTTGTACAATGTCACGATGGAACTCGAGACCGGACGGCTGGACTTGTTGCTCGTCGAGCCACTGGAGGAGGGAACCGCCGAAATCGACTTCCCACAGGACGATGAGGGCCGGTTTCAGATTCCGGTCTCCCGCGTACAGGCGGTCAAAGACTACATCGTCGTCGAACGCTAAATGTACGTTCTCGACGCCTCGGCGTTCATCGAAGAGTTCGAGACGGAGGAGTCGGTCGCCACGATTCCGGCCGTTCGTGAGGAGTTATCCGATGGCGCGGGCTATCGGTATGACGCCATGGAAGGCGCCGGGATGCACGTGCATCTCCCCGATTCGGACGTCCTTGACCGGGTACGCCGGGCAGCTGACTCGACTGGGGACCTGGAGGTTCTCTCCGATACGGACCTTCGACTCTTGGCGGCGGCCTTCGAACTCGACGGCACACTCGTCACCGACGATTACGCCATGCAGAACGTCGCGGAGACCCTCGAACTCGACACCGAAGTCGTAGCTCAGGACGGGATCACCGAGCGCCGGGACTGGCTCTTCCAGTGTCAGGGATGTGGCCGGGAGTTCGAGGAACAACACGATCGATGTCCGGTCTGTGGCTCGGATTTGGCCCGAAAGAATCCGAACTAATCGGGACAGTCTCGACGAACCTAACTACCCTGATCAAAACATCCCAGACGTGATCGCGACGTACGCGACCGCGAACTGGATCGCGTTATAGGTCCCATGAACTAGGGCGGGCACGACCACGTTTTCCGTCCGCTCGTACACGATTCCCAGCACGAGCGAGATTCCGAAGAGTTGGAGAAGCGTGGCGAAGACGGCGGGTGGTGGTCCCGTCGCGTAGGCTGGGAGGTGAATCGCCGCGAACACCGCCGTCCCGACGACGACGGCTGCGGGCCGAGAGAATCCGTCATAGAGGTGTTTCTGGACGATGTTTCTGGAGAGCAACTCCTCGCCAGGCCCGATCACGAGGAAGGACAAGGGGACGAAGGCCAACAGGACCAGCGGGGCGTCACGAGCCTGTTCGACCAACCCGTGTTCTGCCGAGGGAATGCCCAGAAATGCGGTGATAGCCCCAGTGAGGGCGAGGATTGCGAACATTGAGGCCGTCCCCCCGATCATGTACAGCCACCCGCGACGGCTTGGTGCAGCGATATCGAGAAACCCCCAACTCCGATCGGTCCACAAAAGGTAGCCGACAGCGACCACAGCGAGGCCCACACTGAAGGCGACCGTTCCGGCTCCATTTGTCGCGATTGTACCGCTGTTCGGGAGGAGCAGGAACACCGCCGTCGAGAACAGGAATCCCACCAACAAACCTGTGACTCCGATGAACAGCCCCGCAGTGGCGTATTGGCCGCGTCGGAGGAGCGCCCGCCGGTCTTGCCCGAGGTAATCCGCGGTGGCCACACCCAGCCCGATCAGTCCCAGAACGAACGCCAATGGGACACCGAGCCCGACTCCACTCCCTGTCATTGCTGATGGATGGAGCGTTGTGACCCCTGCGGTCACGGCCACACCGCCCGCTCCGATTCCAGCGAGCACGCTGAACCGGCGATCAGTGGCTCCGTAGCGACGGGCAGCAAACCCCAGGAGGGCCACGAGTCCAAAGATGACCCCAGGAGCGCTTTCGAGTGGCCCGACGGCGACGAGGTTCGTCCACGGGAGCAATCCACTCCCGAGCGAGAGACCGGCCAGGACGAACCCGACAGCCGGAACGAATTCCCGATTCCGCCCGTTCATCCGGGATCACCATCGTCGGGTTCGGGGTCCGCGGCCACGACGAGGTCGCCCGTTTCGTCGAGGGTTTGCTCCCCCCGCAGGAGGGATCTGGCCGTCTCCTTGCCCCATTCGACGGCCGGCTGAGTGAACGTCTCCACGTCGGCCAGTTCGCCAGCCATGATACAGGCTGCCTCCATTGTGTAGAGGAGTTCGCCGATCCCTTCTGCGTCAAGGGAATCGATTTCGATCCGGATGGTCGGCAGGCCGGCTTTACGCAGGCTCGCCTCGGTCGCTTCGAATTCAGCGTCCATGAGCGTCCGAAGGTCGCGGCCGCCGAGATAGGAAAGTGCGTCGAGTTCGGTCTCCGGAATGGGGACTGACAGGCGTTCACGTGGGCGGACGAGGGTAACCACTTTGTCCGTCGGACCGGCCCGGTAGAGTTGTAATTGGGAGTGCTGATCAGTCACGCCGAGGGCCCGAGCGGGTGTCTGACCCCGTCCGTCTTTCCCGAGACTCTCAGCCCAGAGTTGCGAAAACCACTCGGCAAAGGGTTCCAGTACTTCCGCGTAGGGCATCATCGCTGCGATAGATGCTCCCCGTTCTTCGAGTGCGTACATTGTCGTGCCGTAGGCATAGGCCGGTGACTCGAACAGCGAGTCGGAGAGGCTTTCCGCAGCGGTTTGGCCGCCTTCGAGGATCGCATCGAGATCCAGCCCTTCGAAGGCCGCCGCCACGAGGCCGACCGCTGAGAGTGCCGAAAACCGGCCGGGAACGCCCGTTGGAACCTCGAGAACGGGCAGGTCGTGCCGTTCGGAAAGCGTTCGAAGCGGTCCCGACTGGCCGGTCGTGACTATGGTCCGGTCCGTCCAGTCAACCCCTGCATCGGTCAGTGCGTCTCTGACAACGAGGAAGTTCGCGAGTGTCTCGGCCGTGGTGCCGGACCGTGAGACCACGTTCACTGCGGTAGTGGAAAGATCCAGGTCGGCCAGGAGTGTCCTGGTCTGGGCCGGATCGACATTGTCGAGAAATCGTGTATCTCCGTCTCCATCGAGGGCGCTCGTGATCGTCGCGGCCCCGAGGGCACTGCCCCCGATACCAATGGTTACGAGTGTTTCGGCCGGTCGAATCGCGTCGACGGCAGCCTCGATCGGGCCTGTCTCGGTATTCTTGGGAAGGTTCAGGGCGGCATAGCCGTGTTCGGACCGTTCCCGCCCGGCTTCAATGCGGGCTGCGGCCGCCGCCACGCGCTCGTCGAGAGCCTCAAGGTCCGAGCGCGGGACCCCGATCGCACTCGCCTCGGCGAGGGCGTTTCCGAGATGTACGTGCATGTCTCCGGTGAGGGACGCGGGGCCTAAGGCGTTTTCCGGTTCTGATTCGGCTCAGTTGGTTTTGGGGCTTACCGATTCCCCAAGCGCGACTTGAACGTCTCTGTAACGTGTCCGGCCCATCGCTGTCCCCCCAGGCCGACGATAAGAGCCCCGACGCCGTCGAACAGGAGGTCCAGAACCGTATCTGTGAGCCCGTACTGGACGAGAAGGGGTTGTTGGCCGATCCAGCGGGCGAACATCCGCCCGACGAACTCGAGGACCTCCCAAAGGACCCCGGCGGCCATCGTGAAAAGAAAGACGTACAGGAAGAGGAAATCAGGGGGCAGCGAGATATGGGGCGAGTGCGCGTCAAGGGCCCGTGCGACGGCATACCCGAAACTGGCCAGGAGCGCCGCTGAAAGGGTGTGTGTCAGGTGGTCCCACCACCAGATCGTCTCGTAGGGACCAGCCATGCCAAGGGTGTGCAGGAGGACTGCGATCGCGATCCACAGGATGATTGCCCGGCTAAATGTAATCCCCCCAATCCGGTCCAGGATGTCGGGGACCACGGTCGTCGCGAGGCCGAGCAGCCCGTTGACGAACAGCACGAGATCACCGACGAACAGTGCATACCCAACAAGGACTCCGATGAGGGTCTGTATGCCCCAAATCCCGATTCGGATGAGCACTGCCACAGGCCGAATTACACGGGACGGGTGATAACTGTCTTTTCTGACCTACGAATGACGACAGTTATTTATCTCCTTCTGGTCTATCCTCCGGTACGATGATGGCCACCACCCATGTATTCGTTGGCATTGCGATCGCCGCTGGGGTCTCAGTGGCCGTCCCTGAGATCGGTCTTCTGGCGGTGTTCGCCGCAGGTGTCGGAGGCTTCTTCCCGGACCTGGATCTGTACGCTGGGCACAGGCAGACGCTCCATTACCCCGTCTATTTCGTGTTGCTCTCGGTCCCTGCAGTGTTGATGGCCGTGATACTTGCCACGCCAGTTGTATGGGCTTTTACTCTTTTCCTCGTTGCCGCCGCGGTGCATTCGATCATGGACGCCGCAGGTGGGGGACTGGAACTCCGCCCCTGGCGTGGGAACTCGGACCGGGCCGTGTACAGCCATTACCACGACCGGTGGCTGCGGCCTCGACGGTTCGTTCGATACGATGGTGCACCGGAGGATCTCGCTCTCGGTGGGCTCATGGCGATTCCTCCCCTCGTCGCGTTTGACAGGCCTGTGGCGCTGGCAATCTGGGCGCTGCTCTCGCTTTCGGTCGTTTATACGGCCATCCGGAAACCCATGGTGGCCGTTGCGGAGTGGCTCTTCGAGCGGGTGCCACCGGGGGTTCGCACCCGCCTGCCGGAACGGTTCCTCGAGGACTCAGTCTAACCGAAGATACGAAGCCTTAACCACCGCGCCCACTCACAGCCCGACATGCCGCAGTTCGAGGTCCAGGAGGTCGATTATAGCCGGTACTCGAACCGCCAGCTCATGGCCGTCCCGCTGGCGGTGCTTCTCGTCGCCCTGTTGATAATCGGCGGGATGTGGGTTCTTACCGGTTCCCCGGCCAATCTGGGCGTTGATTTTTCGAGTGGATCGGAACTGACCGTCGACACGGAACTCTCTTCGGCCGAAGTAGCTGAGGCGTTTGACGAACCGGTCGTCTCCGTGCAAGGGATCGAGGGGGGAAACTACGTGGTGACCTTCGACACCGCGAACGTGGAAAACGTGCGTAATACCGCTCACGACATCGAGGAGATCACCGTGCTCGGGAGTGGGAATACCTCCCCGATCTTCGGTGACGAGAACAAGCGGTGGGCGCTCATCGGAATCGCAATCGCCTTTACGGGAATGAGTATCCTCGCCTTTGTTCTCTTTCGGACGTTCATTCCGAGTCTGGCCATCGTGCTCTCGGCGTTTTCGGACATGATCGTCCCGATCGCGGTGTTCAATCTCTTGGGGCTCAAACTCTCGTTGGGGACTGTTGCAGCGCTCTTGATGCTTATTGGCTATTCGGTCGACTCGGACATCCTCTTGACCAACCACGTCCTTAGACGCTCCGGGGGTTTCTACGAATCGACGTATCGGGCGATGGAAACTGGTGTCACCATGACGGTGACATCCATCGCAGCCATGGCCGTGATGGGCATCTCGGCGACGTTCTTCGGGATCGAACTCATGGCTTCGATCGGATTGATTCTGGTCATCGGGCTCACGACTGACCTCGTCAATACCTACATGTTCAACGTCTCACTGCTTCGCTGGTACAAGTACGAGGGGGTGGCGCGATGATAGACATTCGTTCCAACTGGCGTCTCGTCCTGTTGGCTGTATTGATCGTGCTTGCATCGGTCGCGCTGTTCGTTCCGGGTGCACCGGCCGGCAGTGCCGATTCTGGTGAGGCGAGCCAGGCAGCTTCGTCGACGAACCTGCAGTACGGCATTCAACTGAGTGGCGGGACTCGGATTCGCGCTCCGCCAGTCGGGATAACTGCCGAGGAGGTACAGGTCTCAAGAGAGGACGAAACGGCACTCGGCCAGTCGCTCGCGAACCGACTCGATATCGACGGCATCGACGTCCAAGTGTCGAACCAGACGAACGCCGTCGAGGTGTTCACGAAGTCGGTTTCTCAGGATGAGCTCCGTGCGGCCTTAGAAGCTGAGGGCTATGACCCGGGTGAGATACGGACCGGTGTAACCGAGGAAACCCTCGATGAGATGGTCGAGAGCGTCAACCGCAAGCTGTCAGAATCCGCGTTGAGTTCCGGCTCGGTTCAGAAGGTTACGCTCGGTGGGCGGCAGATCATCAGTATCACAGCTCCGGATCGGGACCGGGAGCAACTGGTACGCATTCTTGAGGACCGAGGTGTCGTCCGGATGTATGCCGTCACTGAGGGAGCAAACGGCACGACCATCCGGACACAAATGTTGAGCCAAGAGGACTTCACCAACATCGGCACGGCCCGCGTGGTTGATCAGGAAGCCGGTGTTCCGGTGAGTATTGTTGATGAGAGAGCAGGCCAGTTCGCCGACGAAATGGTCGAACTTGGATTCGGAGACGGTTCGACCTGTGAAGCCGGTCGTGAAACTCACGAGTCCCTCGAGACGGTCGGGGGCGATTGTTGGGTTGCAACGCTCGACGGCGAGCCAGTGTTTGTCGGGGGCGTCACGCCGGGTCTTGGTGAAGACTTACGAAGCGGGGACTTCGAGAAAGATCCAACCTTCCGGATGACGACCGGGGATATCGGAACGGCCCGGGACTTGGAACTGGATCTGAAGGCCGGCCGACTCGCGGCCCCACTCGACTTCGAAAACAGTGAAAGCCGGACCCTGTCACCGGCCCTGGCCGACCGGTTCAAAACGAATTCCCTGATCGTCGGGATTCTGGCTGTCATCGCAGTGAGTCTGGTCGTCTACTGGCGGTACCGCCGGCCCGAGGTAGCTGCCCCGATGGTCGTTACCGCAATGTCCGAGGTGTATCTCCTCCTGGGCTTTGTTGCGTTCGTCCAGTACCCACTCAACCTCTCGCACATTGCGGGATTCATCGCGGTCATCGGAACCGGGGTGGACGACCTGATAATCATCGCCGACGAGATTCTCCAGCAAGGGGACGTCGCGACCGGTCGGGTCTTCCAGAGCCGGTTCCGGAAGGCCTTCTGGGTGATTGGCGCGGCCGCAGCGACCACTATCGTCGCCATGAGCCCGCTTACGGTGCTCGCGCTGGGTGATCTCTCCGGCTTCGCGATCATCACGATTGTAGGGGTCCTGATCGGGGTCTTCATCACTCGACCCGCGTACGGAGACATCCTGCGAAACCTCGTGCTGGCCCGCCACCGGGACTAAGTCTTAGAACTCTTCGAGGCCACTTTGGGCCGCCTCAGCGAGAATATCACGACTCGTTTGCCAGGAGCGACGCGCACACGCGGGCAGTTCACTGGTTTTTTCGACGTAGTTCCGAAGGAAGTGTCGGGTCCGTTCGTCACTCGGATAGCCGCTCCCGATTGGGGCGTCGTACTCAGCGTCGAGTCTTTCGA
This sequence comes from Halodesulfurarchaeum sp., assembly GCF_036626455.1. Taxonomy (NCBI): domain Archaea; kingdom Methanobacteriati; phylum Methanobacteriota; class Halobacteria; order Halobacteriales; family Halobacteriaceae; genus Halodesulfurarchaeum; species Halodesulfurarchaeum sp. The sequence continues at coordinate 29,175 of NZ_JAZKRK010000009.1, forward strand.
CGTGAGCGTCCCGGGTGACTTTGGCGATGATACTTGCCGCACTCACGAGCGGGTAGCGTTCGTCAGCTCCGTGTTCGGCATGAATCGTCAGGTCGGCCTCGACTCGGGCGTTCACCCGCCGGCCGAACCGGTCGGCATCGACGTCGCCTGCATCGACATACCCGGTCTCACCGGCGATCTCGACCGCCTCAAGGGCGTTGGCTTGTGCGGCGACCGTCAACTCGTTCATGTCCGTCTCGGGGTCGTCGATCTCGCTGACAGGGATCTCCGCGAGGCCGATGGAGACACCTGAGTCCCCTCTGAGTTGGGTCGCGAATGTGTCCCGACGCTCCGCGGGCAGCGTTTTCGAATCCGCGATGGCTCCAGGAAGGGCATCGGGATCGGCGACGACGGCGGCCGCAAACATCGAGCCGAGGACCGGACCTTTCCCCGCCTCGTCGACCCCGAATGGCATACCTGTGTCATCGGCGACTCGATTGTTAGGCGTTTCGACAGGCCTCAGGCTGGGGGCTCTCTGAAGTACTCCTCGTCTTCGAAGGGCTCATCCTCGCCTTCCACTGTTAGGACGTCCAGTGTATCGATATGGCAATCGATTCCGAGTTCACCAGCCAGGCTCGGTGTCGTCCGTCCATTGTCCGAACTCACGAGCTCTTTCACGTAGAGCCCACCCTCTCCGTGAATTTCGATGGTTGCCTCGGTCGGGGTCTCGAGACTGCCGGAGATGTCATAGACTGTCCGCGTCCGCACTTTCGACGCGCGGCGATGGTCAACTCTTGTGGGTGTTTCCTGCTCGACTGTCGTCCCGTCAATGGCGTCCAGGGACGATTCGAGGGTCGATTCGTCGATCGACTCGTCGAATGCCACGGTCGCTCGATAGGTCTTTGACGCGGGCAGGCGTTTGACCCGTTCGACCATCTCGTAGGTCACGAGATGCAGGTCTTCGACCTCGGCTTTCTCGTCGCCGAACTCGTTGACCGACTCCTCAAGTGCCTCCATGTCTGGGAAGCGTTCGCGGGGTGCTTCGACCTCGACGACGAAGGGCCGACCCGTCCCCAGCATCAGGGCGTCGATGTCTTCGCGCCCAGCGCCGTGGAAGGTTGAATTGGTGCCTGCCATCGCCTCCTGGATCGGGGGCGCAGTCAACTGTTCGACCGATTCGGGATACTGATAGCCCGATCCATCACAGTAGACACAGGGCTCGCCGGCGCGAGTACCCGACCCGCCACACTCCCGGCAGGGCCACTCGGTTTGCGGGATGCCCCGCTCGAGCTTTCGATACCGGCCATAGACAAAGGCGGAGTTCACCGTGGCTTCGACGGTATCTTCGGCGACGTCGATGAGCAGTTGGACGTCCGGCCGCTCGAAATCCACTTCGCCGCCGGTCGCCATCCCGACTCGTTTCCCGACTTCTCGATTCATCTCGGAGTTGAACCATTCGCCGGCATCCTCCGGGAGGTCGGCTAGCTCGCGGAGCAGCGTCTCGTTTTCCTCGATCAGCGGGGAGGCTCGGGATCCGACTTGATACGTTTCGAACGTAACCTCTCCGATGGCCTCGATTGCACGCTCGGCCCAGTCGTCGAAGGTGGCGGTTTCGCCGTCACAGACCCAGCAGTCGTCCGGTTCCTCGAACGGCTCGTCGGCGTCGAGCGCAGCGGAGATCCGGAGCCCGCGGCCACGGGCCTCGTTCGTCAGGCCGTGGCTCAAATGGGCAAAGGGTCGACCGAGACAGGCGTCACAGATCGGGCCAGCCTCGAGGACCGCCGCCGCGTCGTGAAGGAGACTCATGTCCCCTTCTATCCCGGGGAGCGGTTCGTATGCTTCGGTCCCTGGGTCGTCAGTCGACCAGTCGAACTATCGGCCGTTACTGACAGAATAGCCACTTCTTTGTGACCGCCGAGCCCGATGCACCTGTATGGCCCTCCACGCAGTCGATGACCTTTCGGACGCCTACCGGGCGACCCGGTCGTTTCTCCTCCCCGTCGAGTGGGGACGCTGGCTCCGGCTGGCGCTTTTGTCCCTGTTCGTTGCAGGTAGCAGCGGCGGCGGAGCGCCGACCAGTGGCTTTCAGGGACCGTTGAGTTCGAGTCCCGAGCCCACGCCCGGCGATGGGACAGAACTCGGTCCCGCACTTGACCACCTCACAGCCACGCTTTCCGACAACCTGGTGTTCATCCTCGGCATCATCACAATCGGGTTCCTCGTCGTCCTCGCTCTGCAATGGCTCGCGGCGACCTTTGAGTTCACGTTCTTGGAGTCGCTGCGGACTGATGCCGTTCATGTACGGGACTACACGAGCGCGAACACCGGTCCAGGGACGCGGCTCTTTGCTTTCCGCGTTCTCTTTGGGCTGGCCACACTCCTGGTGTTTGGCGGGTTGCTCTTGCTCGTTCTCGGACCGATTCTGACCGGGGTTTCACCGGCGGGCCCGCTCCTGCTTCTGGTCTTCCTGATCCCCGTCTTCATCGTCCTGGGAATCGTCGCTTCGATTGTCTACGTCCTCACGACGGCCTTCGTGGCCCCGATCATGCTCCTGGAGGACCGTGGGCTCCTCTCGGCCTGGAAGCGGTTCTGGGGCGTTTTCAAGTCGGCCTGGACGGACTTTTTGGTGTATCTCCTCGTCGGTCTCTTCCTCATGATCGCCATCGGAATCATTGTGGGCATCGTCATGGCGGTCATCGGAGTCGCAATCGCGCTGCCGGTGATCGTGGTGCTCCTCGCCTTGGGTCCGCTCTGGGCGGCGGTGGTCGCGATCCCCGCAGCCCTTTTGGCAATTGTGGCGTGGGCGCTGGTTCAGGTCCCAGTCCAGACCTACCTCCGGCACTGGAGCCTGCTGGTCCTCGGCGACGTCGAGCCCGAACTCGACCTCATTCCCGACCGCCGGGCCGAGATTCGAGGCGAAACGACTTCCTAAGCGGGCCTCGTTGGTCGGATATGCGCCGATTTATCGTCCTCGGGCATACTGCCCCCACAGACCCCGATTTCAGTCTCGACGACCTGGCGGGTGCCGCGGGTCGGCTGGACGTGCTTGCACGGTGTGTCAACTCGGCGTTTTTCCTCTCGCACGGACTTCGGGAGTCGGTGCGGGTGTTTCTGGTCCTCTCGGATACGGTCACGATCCGACTCGAAGGAGTGGAATTACGCTATATGAACCCCGACGAGCGGAACATCGCCGGCTTGCTGCGTCAGGCTCTGGATTCCCGGGCGGAGGCGATCGGGCACAGCGAGGTCGAGTCCACGCCGGGAATATACGTCTCCAATCGCGGGTTCGAGGACGTGCTCAAAGCCACCGCCCGTGAGGGGGCGATCATCCAACTTCACGAGGAGGGCACCCCGCTGGCAGACGTCGAACCGCCGGAGAACCCCGCCTTCGTGCTCTCGGATCACCAGGACTTCACGACTGCTGAACACGACCTTCTCGAGGAATACACCACAAAACGGGTGAGCGTCGGTCCGAAAGCCCTGCACGCTGATCACGTGATCTCGGTCGTGCACAACTACCTGGACACGGAGGGCTATTCGATCTGAGTGCTCGGTTTCGAAACGTTAAACCCGTGTCATCCCATCTTTTCGCCTGCGGGCCGGTGGGGTAGCTTGGTATCCTTCGGCCTTCGGGTGGCCGTAACCGCGATTCAAATTCGCGCCGGCCCACTTACACCCACCTTTTACTTCGCGACGGAGCAACCGCTCCGTCGCTCGCAAAAGCTGGATCAAACGTGGTGGTTGGCTGGATTTGGCGGTTTCGGGTGGCCGTAATCTCGTTCTCGCGAGGGGGGTGGGACCGAAGGTCCCGTTGGCAGACGGCGCTGCGCGCCGGCGACGAAGCGATCGGGGGGAAAGGCCAGCAAACTGTCCCCTCTTGGGACCTCAGCGTTCGCGGTGGTCGGTGGGACAGCCGCTCTGAGCGGAAAAATGACTGAGAGTGACAGAGAACCAAACCGCAAATCACGCGAAGACGGATGTCTTAGTTTTAGGGGGTCCAGTTCGTTAGAAATGGCTTCAATCCCGTCCGCATCTATATAGTTCACTATTCACACACATGGGGCCCGGGAGTGGTACCCCCCGCTCATACCACTACATATCAATATTATAATAGTTCTTGTACCACCCACCCTGAGACGTATGTGATGGTTCAGGACTCAACCGGACGGTCGGGCATTGTTTCGCGGCGAAAATTCCTCGTCGGCGCTGGCGCGGCCGGTATTGCCGGGCTCGCCGGGTGTAGCAGTAACGGAGGCGACGAGAGTAATGGCGAATCCGACGGCGGCTCGAACGGCGGCGAAGCCCTCTCCGGAGAAATCCGCATTTCGGGTAGTAGTACGGTGTACCCGGTCGCCCAGGAGGTTAGTCGGCTTTTCAAGGAAGAAAACGACGGTGTGAATTTCAACCTCACCCGGGACGGCAGCGGCGGCGGGTTTGAGAACGTGTACATCCCCGGCGACAGCGACATTAACAACGCGAGCCGCCCGATCAAAGACGAAGAGCTTCAGCGCTGCCGCGACAACGGCCACGAGCCGGTCGAGTTCTTGATCGCGCAGGACGCGCTCACCGTCGTCGTCAATAACGACGCGGACTGGCTCGACTCGATATCGCTGGAGGACCTCCAGACTATCTGGTCGCCGGACACCCAGCCCGAAACATGGTCAGACGTCAACTCGGACTGGCCGGACGAGCCGTTTGACCTCTACGGTCCGGCGAGCACGTCGGGCACCTACGATTACTTCATCGGAAGGGTCGTTGGAGAGACCGAATCGGATCAGGAGATCCGCGACGACTTCGAGGGAACTGAGGAGGACGACCTGATCGCACAGGGCATCGCCGGGAACGAGTTTGCGTTCGGTTACCTCCCCTTCGCGTACTACGTGAATAACCCGGACACGGTCAAAGCGCTCAGCCTCAGCGAGGACGGCAGCGACCCGGTTCCACCAAGCCTTGAAGGCGCAAAGAGCGGCAACTATCCTCTCGCCCGTCCGCTGTTCTTCTACGCGAACCAAAACAAGCTCCAGGAGAAAAACCACCTCCAGGAGTTCATCCGCTTCTACATCAACGAGGCCGACGAGGACTACGTCGCCGAGGACATCGGCTACGTCCCGAGCAGCGCTCAGATGGTTGAGGACAACCTCGCGAACCTCGAGGCGGGCATCGCTGGCGAGTACGAATACAGTGGCTAACGGACAGGGAGTTCTGGCATAGCCATCGTGACTAACCCTTTAGTAATATATGAGCAACGAACCGAATCCGGCATCTGACCCCATCCAGCGGAACGGGTTTATCGTGCGGAAGGAACGCCTGTATGGCCGACTAATCGCGGCAAGTGCCGTGCTTACGATCCTCGTCACCGTCGGTATCATCCTGTCGCTTTCCGGACAAGCGCTCACGTTCTGGACGGAGGTCTCGCCGATCGCCTTTTTCACCGGCACGGACTGGAGCCCCATTATCGGCGGCAGTTACGGCGTACTGCCGCTCGTGAGTGGGACGCTGATTGTCACCATCGGCTCGGCAATCATCGCGTTGCCCGTTGGGTTGGCAGCCGCGATCTATTTGAGCGAATACGCGAGCGCCCGCCTACGTTCCATACTGAAACCGGCCATCGAGATTCTCGCTGGCGTTCCCACAGTCATCTACGGATACATGGCACTCGTCTATGTAACCCCGCTGATCGATGGCGTGCTCCCGCTGTCAGTCCCGCTCATTCCAGCCGGTCTTCCGCTCCTTCCGGAGTTTACCTTGGTGTTCCCGTCCCTTCGGACATTCAACGCGCTTTCAGCAAGTATCGTCGTTGGTATCATGATCATCCCGATGGTTTCCTCGATCAGCGAAGATGCGCTCAGTGCGGTCCCGGACAGCCTTCGGGAAGCCGCCTACGGGCTCGGATCGACGAAATTAGACGTCTCGACGAAGATCGTCGTCCCGGCTGCCACCTCGGGCATCGTCGCCTCCTATGTGCTGGCGCTTTCCCGAGCAATCGGGGAAACAATGGCGGTAACCATGGCCATGGGAATGAGTTCACAGATGCCGTATTTCCCGGAACTTCTCAAGAATCTTGCCGAGTCGAGTCAGACGATGACCGCGGCAATGGTCCAGATCGCGAGCGCGGACTCCCTCGGCGGGGTCACCTACGAGGCGATGTTCGCCATCGGCATGACACTGTTCGCAATTACCCTCACGATGAACGTGCTGGCTGAACTCGTTCGACGTCGCTTCAGGGAGGCCTACGACTAATGGCCCTCGAACAAGACAGCGGGGACCAACTCCGCGACGCGAGCGGCACACGGCTCCGACGGCTCAAAGGCCGCCTCTTCGAAGTGGCGCTCTTGGGAGCGACACTCGTCGGAATCCTCTCGTTGGTCGTCCTCTTCGGCTACATCTCGTTTGACGCGTTTCAACCGCTGACGGCATCCATACGGTGGTATCTCCTCTACTTCGGGACGGTCGTCACGCCGACGGCCGGGTTCACGTGGTACGCGCGACGGCATCCGGCCGTTCGAACCGCGAACGCGAAGGCCTACGCCGTCATGTTCGGTGCCTTGACTGTCACACTCGCCATGTACGTGATCGCGGACTCGGTCAGTCCGTACGACGTGCTCATCTACTTGCTGTTCGGAACCGTTCCACCGCTGGTGGTTTCCATATATGCGCATGTGACGAATGAACGGACCTATACTGGCCCCCTGATGCCGATAGCGGCCGGGGTCGGACTCGCGGTCGCCGCCCTCTTCTACGGCGTCTTCCGTCCCTTCATGGGGATCCTGGCGCAATGGATCGCGTATTTCGGAATCACGACCCTCCCCGTGGCCGGAATTCTCGGCATAGTGGTCACACGTCGTTGGTCGCCGCGGCGTGGGGTAATCACCGCGACAGCCGTACTTCTCGGCACGGTCCTGGTCGCAGGCGGGTTACTCGGTGTTGGTATCGACCCCTCGTTCTGGATCGTGGTCTTCTCCGCGTTCGTGGTCCCGGTGGGCTACGTCCTCGGCTCGACGGTTCTCACGGAGCCAGCGGGTCGAATCGGCGTGCTCGGCCCGTTCGTCCTGGTCGGGGGCGTGCTCGTGGGCGCGACCCTCGAACGACAGCTCGGGATACAGGGCCTCGAAAGTTTCCTAACTCCCGCACTCCTCCTGAACTCCTGGGACGGGTTGCACGCGAGTAACGCCGGCGTCTATCCCCAGATCGTCGGCTCGATCGTCGTCGTCGGGTTCATGGCGCTTCTCGCCTTCCCCGTCGGCATCAGTGCGGCCGTCTACCTCGAGGAGTACGCCCCGAAATCGGGCTGGGGCGGTTGGCTGGCCACGCTCCTCGAAGTCAACATCGCAAACCTTGCTGGCGTCCCCTCGGTCGTCTACGGCCTTTTGGGGCTGGCTCTGTTCCGGAACACGTTCGGATTCGGAACCGGAATCGTCGTCTCCGCCTCCGGGACACTTGGACTCCTCATCCTTCCGATCGTGGTTGTCTCCGCACAGGAGGCGATCCGCTCCGTTCCCGATTCCCTCAGGGAGGCTTCCTACGGCATGGGCGCCAGCCGCTGGCAGACCCTCCGAAACGTCGTCTTTCCCGAGGCGATTCCGGGCATTCTCACGGGGACGATTCTCGCACTGGCCCGAGCGATCGGTGAGACAGCCCCGCTCGTGATTATTGCCGTGGCCACGACGACCTACACGCCGCCGGAAGGTCTCTTCTCGTCGGCGACCGCGCTCCCGCTCCAGATTTTCGCGGCCAGAAGTAACGTCGATCCGTCGTTCAGACACGGGATTGTTCCGGCGACCGCCGTGGTGTTGTTGGTGCTGATGTTGGTGATGAACGCGACGGCCGTCGCCGTCCGGAACCGGTACGAACAGGATATATGATTGAAGTGATATGAGTATGACACAAAACGATTCGCCGACGATAGAAACGACAGTTCGAACCACCGAGGAGCAAGCGACAGACCGCTCCCAGCCGACCGGAAGACCGGTCATCGAAGCCCGCAACCTGAGTGTTCACTACGGCGACGAACAGGCCCTCCAGAACGTGACAATGAAAATTCCGGACCGACAGGTCACGGCGATTATCGGCCCATCTGGCTGTGGGAAATCCACGTTTCTCCGGAGCATCAATCGGATGAACGACCTCGTTGATGCGGCGAGTGTAGACGGTGACCTGCTGCTAGACGGAACGAATGTGTACGAGGACGATATCGATCCGGTAGCACTCCGGCGACGTATCGGGATGGTGTTCCAGCACCCGAACCCCTTCCCGAAGAGCATCTACGACAACGTCGCCTACGGGCTACGAATCCAGGGCAGTACGGACGATCTCGACGAGCGGGTGGAACAGGCACTCAAACGGGCGGCACTCTGGGACGAAGTCAATGATCAACTGGAGAAGAGCGCGTTAGCCCTCTCGGGTGGGCAACAACAACGCCTGTGTATCGCCAGAGCGATCGCCGTCGATCCTGAGGTCCTCCTGATGGACGAGCCAGCATCGGCACTCGACCCGATTGCGACCGCGAAAATCGAGGATCTCATCGCGGAACTCGCCGAGGAGTACACGGTTGTCACCGTTACCCACAACATGCAACAGGCCGCACGGATTTCGGATCGAACGGCGGTCTTCCTGACTGGGGGAAAACTCGTCGAGTACGACGACACGGAGACCGTGTTCGAAAATCCGGCACACGATCGTGTCGAGGACTACATTACCGGGAAGTTCGGGTGATCTCGATGGCACGTGAAACCTTCCAGACGGCATTGGCCGACCTCCGGGCGGCAGTTCTGGACATGGGTGAACTTGTCGTGAAACGACTGAAAACGGCGCTTGCGGCCTTTGAAGCTGACGATGAGGAAACGGCGCGTCGGGTGCTTCAAACTGACGACCAGGTCAATCAGCGGTATCTCGAACTCGAATCCAGATGTATCGACCTGTTCGCACTGGAACAGCCCGTTGCGAGCGATCTGCGACTCGTCGCGGCCTCCTTTAAGATCATCACCGACCTCGAACGGGTCGGGGACCTGGCGGCGAACCTGGCCCAATACACGCTCTCTCGGACGGCCATTCTCCCGGCGGTGGGGATTCCCGAGATCGGTCGAGAAGCTATCGATATGCTTGAAGACGCGCTTGTGGCCTACGACGACCGCGTCGCGGAGGCCTGTCGGGTCGTCACGTCCCGTGACGACGACCTTGATGCCAAATGTGAGCAGGCGAGTTCGCAACTCGTTCGGAACCTCATCGAACGGGACCCGATCGCCGCGACCGGAAATCTCGAGACGCTTATCGAGGACGTCGAAAGTGTGCTCTTGACGATTCGGGACCTGGAACGAATCGGTGACCACGCAGTCAACGTCGCAGGACGAACGCTGTACGTCCTCGAGGGAGACCCGGAACTGGTGTACTGAAAATGTGTGAGGAGCGATGGTCTGGGGAGGATCGATCGAATGAACGCACACGAGGTGGGTCTCGGTTCGAATTGCTCCGCCCGGCCCCACCCCAGGCAGGCCCCCCGTGGGGTGAGGAGATGGGATCGACGGAAGAACGCACACAGTAAGCATGGAACGGCGACGCATCCAAGAGGTCGGTGGCGGAACCGTCACCGTGTCACCCCCCGCCCCGTGGGCAAAGGAGCATAACGTTTCGGCGGGCACCGAAGTCCGCTTGTACCCGCACTTCGACGGCTCGCTCGTACTCAGGGTGTCCGAGCCCCAAGAACGCGTCTCCGGGACCATCGAACTGGGAGACGAAGATCCCGAGACCGTGGCCGACCTCGTGCAGGCCGCCGTTGGAACTGGCTACAAACGAGTTGCGGTAACCGTGACGGAGTCGTTTTCTGCCGCCCACTACCGAGCCGTTCTCGAGGCCGTCGGCGAACTCGCCGGCGTCGGTATCGTCGACGAGTCGACGGATCAGCTCGTGATCGCGGAACGGCTGGATACCGGCGAGATCTCGGTTCGACAATCGATGCTTCACCTCCAGTATGGCGTCGATTCGATCCACGAACGGACCCTCGGGCTTCTCAAAACCGGCTCGGGAGTCATCGAACCGATCGTCGATCCCAACGAGGAGATCGACCGACGGGTCCGACAGCTCGACCGGCTCTTTACGCGTGCCTTGAGGATCCCGAAACCATGGACGCGCTCAGCTCATCCCGAACCGATTATACCACTATGTCCGTATCGCCGGCCTTCTCCAACGGGCGGGGAATCAGCTCCACGAGCTGGCAACCATACTGTCAGGGCTCGATCCGAAGCTCGATGACCGAGACCGATTGCACCCGCTCCTTGAGGACGCAGGGCTGGCCATTGGTGACAGTGTCGAAGCCGCCGTAAGCCAGTCCTCGATCGAAACGGCTCGGGCAGTCCTTGCGGAGAGTTCGACTGTCCAAGACCGGGTGTCGGAGTTTGGCTCGGAACTGGCGGACGGGACGGGAAAACCATGCAGTGGACAATCCATAGATACGTAAGCAACATCGCCAGGTGTGGCACTCAGATTGCCACGACTGCCCTCCGAATGAAATTTGCCGATCGAAACGGGAGCGGTCGTCTCATGGGGGCCGAGGGAAGACAAGAAAAACCCAGCCGGGCGTCTTCAAGTGAGAGCATCATGACCGCACCCCCTCAGGAGGGAGCCGACGATGAGTAACGGCATGCATACTACCAGGGGATATTCATCCGAGTTTGTGCAGATATCGATACTGGTGCCGAATATTTCTTAGAACCGAAACCGTTACTCAGGGTTTTCGACCAAAAAAACCAGCGAGACTGAGCACTCCTGAACGTCCCCACCAGATACCCTGAAAAAGTGCTCTTGATGCGTGCCTTACATTGAGCAGGACGCTACATCGTCACCTTCGTAGGGTCCTACGTACAGTGCACACCAATCACAGGGGTGTATTTTCCCTGCGACCTTGAGACAGGCCCCATAGCCATCTCCGTCTTCATCAGGCACATATTCTTCGCAATTTCCACAATACTGGTCGCTTTCTGGCGTATGCTGATAATTGACCGCGTCGGCGTCTTTTTGTTGAACGAGGTCCGGGTCTCGCTCCTCCCCTTCGAAAGCAACTGCAGTCGCCTCAACATCTGGTACAGTACCGTCGTCCGGATGAGGGACTTCGTGATTTGGCTCCGCTTCCCCGGTATCCCCATTACCGCCACCACTACATCCAGCCAGTGTTGCAATCGCTGCTGCGCCGGTGTACTTGATGTATGTTCGTCGATTGGTTCGGTTTTCTTGTGACATATGTCACCATACACCTAACACTTCAAAAAACCTTTTGGGGAGGTGGTAAGGCTCATGTCGGCAAATACAAGATTTGTTTCTAACCGGAATCACCTTCGAAACGCGATTTCACATCCGATTGTCTCTTGGCCGAATCATCCCGGGTACCGTCCACCGCTGTGGTGGTATCCAGCACTCGCGCTTCGGCTTCGGGACCTGCAATGTTCTGGTCGGAAATCGGGAATCGCCGCCGCACGCGACGATGTTAAACTTCCGGGCCCCAAACCCACGCTCATGTCGTCGGAGACGCCTGCGGAGTTGCCCTCCCCCGAAGCCTTCCAGTCTGTTTTCCGGGTCTACGAGGTGCAGCAGGACGAGGATGACACCCATTATTACGGCGACCCGCTGGTCGATCAGCAGCAACTCCTCGAGACGGTCTGGCCGGAGTTCCGAAACGCCGGCTACGAGGTCAGGCTGGACCGGAAACTCGGGGAGTACGTGCTCATCGCCCAGCCCCGTGAAACTGGGGAAGACGGAATCCCGTGGATGAACATCGTCCTGGCCGTGGCGACCACCCTCTCGACGCTGTTCGTGGGAGCGCAATGGTATTATGTGCAGAACCCTCTCTCGCTCGAACTCCTGAAAGCGCTCCCGTTCACGCTGGCGGTGATGGGTGTTCTTGGCACCCACGAACTCGGCCACTACGTCCTGAGCCGCTATCACGACGTCCCTGCATCGTTGCCCTATTTCATCCCCTTCCCGACGATCATCGGAACGATGGGCGCTGTCATCCGAATCCGGGGGCGAATACCGGATCGCCGGGCGCTTTTCGATATCGGCGTGGCGGGGCCGCTTGCCGGACTCGTCGCCACGGTGGTCGTGACCGTCATCGGCCTCACGCTCCCGCCGGTCGCGGTTCCGGATTGGGTGATGGCTGCAGAGTCGACCGTCGAAATCCAGTTCAACTACCCCTTGTTGTTGACGGGAATTGCGACGCTGCTTGGCGAACCCCTCTCATACGGGGACCCATCGCTCGTGGTTAATCCGGTCGTGATCGGTGGCTGGGTGGGGATGTTCATCACGTTCCTAAATCTCATTCCGGTGGGACAACTGGATGGCGGGCACATCCTGCGAGCGATTGCTGGCCCCGCTCAGGAGCGGATCGCACCGCTCATTCCACTGTCACTCTTCTCCCTCGCGGCCGGACTCTACCTGTTCACGGACGCCGGCCAAATGGTCGGTGTCTGGATCCTTTGGGGGGTCTTGACCATCTTAGCCACCTTCATGGGCTCCGCGGCGCCGATCGCGGAGGGCACACTGGACAGCCGACGTCGGCTGCTTGGAATCTTCACGTTCGTACTCGGACTGCTTTGTTTCACTCCGATTCCGATCGAAGTCGCCGGGCTGTAACACGAACTGGTTGGCTGACCCAGTCGAACCGACTATTCATCGCCGTGGGTGTACCCCTCGTCTGCCAGTGGCTCCCCGTCGAGTTCGATCCCAGCAGTTGACTCCTCGACCGTGCCCACGGCCGTGAGCGGTACGGCGAGGATGTCCCTGGCGGCCTCGAGTTGGTGCTCCGGCATCGTGCAAACGAGTTCGAAATCTCCGCCATAGGTGATCGCCACGTCGAGTTCGGTTGTACTGCGTCCAAGATACCGCCCCAGGTCCGCTGCGATTGGGACCGCCGAGCCGTCAATCGAGACCCCCACGTCACTGGCGGCGCCGAGTTGGTGGAGCGATCTCGCTAACCCATCGCTCGAATCGATCATGGCGGTTGCGTACTCGGCCAGCGCACTTCCCGCTTTGACCCGGGGTGTAAACTGGAACAGGTCGTTGCCCTGGCGGATCGCTCCGGCTTCGAGGGCCCGGACGCCTGCTGCTCCGCGCCCAAGCGTCCCGGTCACACAGACGATATCGCCGGGTCTGGCCCCGTCTCGGTACACCGGGTCCGGTGCCCGGCCGATTGCAGCGGTGGCCACCGTGAACTCAGCATGCTGGTCGAGATCGCCCCCGACATAGGCCGCATCGACGAGGGTGGAGACGTCTTTGGCCCCCTGAACAAACTCCTCGAGTTGTTCGTCGCCGAAATCCGGGGCCCCGAGCGCGGCGACGGTTGCGGTTGCCTCACCCCCCATCGCGGCGACGTCGGAAAGCGAAACGCCGACCGACCGCCAGCCGGCGGTGTATCGAGTCGTTCCTGGCGGGAAATCCGTCGAATCGTGGAGCATGTCGATTGTGAGGGCCGTGTCCTCGACGATCGCTGCGTCGTCGCCGGCCGAGTCGGTGAGCTCCCCAATGAGTGACAATGCCGCCTGCTCGTCCATGTCCGTTTGTGAATCGGCAGTTCAAAAAACGAATCGGTCGGGGAGACCCGGCTCGGGTGCCTAACGAATGCTTTAAACGGCGGCATCGAGAATTCGCGGGCATGGCAACTCTCTACGACGCCCCCGCGGACGAGCTCATCGAGGCGCTCGCCGCGGACCTTTCCGACCGACTCGAGGAGCCGGACTGGGCCTCCCACACGAAAACCGGCGCAAGCCGCGAACTGCCACCCGAACAGGACGACTTTTGGGCCACCCGGGCTGCGAGTCTGCTCCGGAAAGTCGCGATGAACGCCCCCATCGGCGTCGAGAAGCTCTCGACGGCGTACGGCGGCACCAGGGACGGGTCGAACCGCTACGAGGTCGCCCCCAGCAAGCGCAGCGACGGGTCCCAGAAAATCCTTCGCGAGATCCTGCAGGACCTCGAGGAGGAGGGCCTGATCATGACTCGCAACGGAGAGGGCCGCGACATCACCCCCGACGGACAGCAACTCCTCGACGAGACTGCCGGAGAGGTCATCGAGTCTCTCGATGACCCGGCGCTCGAGCGCTACGCCTAATCGCTGCACTCTCCTTTCCTGGAAATCGGGGCGTTACGAATCGATAACGGACAGTTCCTCGCGAAGGTTTATCCCGGATAACAGGCCCACGTCGGGCCATGTCCTGACCGCTGACCCGGATCGGATCGCGGGTGTGCGACGACCCGATCCGGGACCGTCCTGTCGCCTGTTCGCCCTGTACTTCCCTACGTGCCGTGTTCCCAACTGGCCAGATACTCCCGCTGAATGTCGGTGAGTTCGTCGATCTCGATCCCTTCGGCCCGGAGCTTGATCTCCGCGACCTCCCGGTCGAGTTCGTCCGGTACCTCGTGAACGCCGGCCCCGTAGGCCTCGCCATTTGTCACAAGCTCTCGCACCGAAACTGCCTGGATCCCGAAGCTCTGGTCCATGACCTCAACCGGGTGCCCAAGGGACACCGGACTCGCCAGGTTCACCAGCCGACCCTCGGCGAGAACGTTGATCCGTCGGCCGTCTTCGAGGGTGTATTCCCGGATCCCGTCCCTGACTTCGGTTTCTCCAACCGCCACCTCGGAGAGCCCCTCGAGATCGATCTCGATGTCGAAGTGGCCGGCGTTGGCGAGGATGGCGCCGTCTTGCATCTGCTCGACGTGATCCGGCGTGATGACGTCCCGGTTCCCTGTCACCGTGATGAACACGTCGCCTTTTGCGGACGCCTCGGCCATCGGGAGCACTTCGTAGCCTTCCATGTGGGCTTCGAGTGCCTGTCGCGGGTCGATCTCAGTGACGACTACTGAGGCGTTCTGGCCTGCTGCCTTCTTCGCGACCCCACGGCCACACTGGCCGTACCCCGCGACAACGACCGTCTTGCCCGCCCACGAGAGGTTTGTCGTCATCGCGATGCTGGAAAGTGAGGCCTCACCCGTGCCATGGACGTTGTCGAAGAGCCGCTTCATCGGCGTGTCGTTCACGGCGAATACCGGGTACTCCAGCGCGCCGTCGGCGTCCATCGAGCGGAGCCGATGCACGCCGGTGGTCGTCTCCTCGGAGCCGCCGATGATCGAGTCGATCAGGTCGGGATGTTCCTGGTGAATTCGGAAGACTAGATCGCCACCGTCGTCGACTGTCACATCTGGCTCCTGGGCGATGACGGCTTCGATGGCGTCGTAATACCCCGCCTCGTCGACCCCGTGTTCGGCATACGAGGTGATCGCGTCGTGGTCGTCCAGCGCGGCGCTCACGTCGTCATGAGTCGAAAGTGGGTTACACCCGGTGATGGCGATCTCCGCCCCGCCAGCAGCCAGGGCTTCGACGAGAGCCGCAGTCTTTGCCTCCACGTGGAGGGCCATGCCGATGGTGTAGCCATCGAACGGTTGATCGGCTTCGAAATCCGCTCGCAACGACTGGACGATCGGCATATGTTCGAACGCCCAGTCGATTTTCGATCGGCCGTCTTCGACCTGACCCTCGACGTCCGAGAGCCGGTCGCTGATCGGGGATGCTGTCATGCTCGAATGGAGGGCCAGCACGCTTTAAACGGTATCGGACCCGGTCAGGCCCGCTCGGCCAATCGCGCGGCCCGTTCCTCTGCGCCTTCTCGCACGGCTGTTTCGTCAAGCACCGACACCTCACGATCAGTCATGAGGGGCTGGCCGTCCACTATCGTGTGGCGGACATCGCTGCCTGTGGCTGCATAGACCAGGTGAGATGGGTATTTGTGAACTGGCGTCAGGCGCGGGTCCTGGAAATCGACCACGATCAAGTCGGCCGCTGCGCCTGCCTCGATGCGACCGCCAGGGAGCCCGAGCGCTCGGGCACCACCCTCGGTGGCCATCCGAATGACCGCTTCGGCAGGGACTGCACTGGCATCATCCGCCGCCAGTTTTCCGAGCAGTGCCGCGTCCCGCATCTCGCCGAACATGTCCATATCGTTGTTCGATGCGGCCCCGTCCGTTCCAAGCGCCAGCGGGACTCCAGCTGCTCCCAACCGCTCGACCTGGGCCATTCCGGAGGCGAGTTTCATGTTCGAGGCGGGACAATGAACGACTGACGGGGTGCGTTCGGCCAGCAGTTCCACCTCCGCCTCATCCAGATGGACGCCATGGGCGAGGAAATCTTGGGATTCGAGGAGCCCCTGTTCGGCGGCGTACTCCAGCGGCCGGAGGCCGTGCTCCTCGACAATCGGCTCGACTTCGGCTTCGGTCTCGTTCGCGTGGATGTGAAGTGGAATATCGAGGTCACGTGCGGCTTCGACCGTGTTCCGAAGCGCATCTTCGTTTACAGTGGTGAGTGAATGCGGTGAGAGCGCCGGGCGGATCCGGTCGGGAGCTGTTTTCTTTGTCCGGCGAGCGAACTCGATTCCTTCTCCGACGTCGGCTTCGGCGTCCGCGTCGTCCTTGCCGACGGTCACGATGCCATGGGAAAGCCGGGCGCGGAGCCCCGCCTGGTTGACCGCTGTGACGACCTCGTCCATGTGGAAATACATGTCCGCGAAGGCGGTGGTGCCAGAGCGGATCATTTCGAGGAGCGCCAGCTCGGTTCCTGCCCGCACGTCTTCGGGTTCGAGTGCGGCCTCGGCCGGCCAGATGTCCTCTTTGAGCCAATCGTCGAGTGGTTTGTCGTCGGCGTAGCCCCGGAGCAGCGTCATCGCGGCATGGGTATGGGCGTTCACCAGGCCAGGCATGACGAGCCCGCCTGCGGCAGAGAGGGTCCGGTCACCAGTCAATCCCTGCCCGACGGCCCGTATCTCGCCCTGCGATCGATCGACGAGCACATCTGCCTGAGAAACCGATCCGTCGGGGTGGAGGACGTGCCCGTCGGTCAGTGCGATAGTCGACATGGCCGCCGGTTCGGGTTGGGCTGCCCTGAATCTGCCGTTTGCCCACTTCCGCGCCCTGGCTGCAAGCCGATGGAAACGCAAATACGCGCGCCCCGTCTACGGACCAGCAATGCGTATTGCGATACCGAACAAAGGTCGACTCCACGAACCAGCAGTCGATCTCCTCGACCGGGCGGGTATCCACATCGTCGACGGCGAGGACCGACAGTTGTACGCCGATACAGTCGATCCCGACATCACGGTCCTGTTCGCTCGGGCGGCCGACATCCCCGAGTACATCGCCGACGGCGCGGCCGATCTTGGCATTACTGGGTTCGATCAGGCCCAGGAGGCTGACTGTGACGTCGTCGAACCGCTCCTCGATCTCGAATTCGGTCAGTGTCGGATCGTCGTCGCCGCTCCCGAGAACGGCGAAATCACTGAGATATCGGATCTTGACGGCAAGACCGTGGCGACGGAGTTCCCACACATTACCGAACAACACTTCGAGGCGGCCGGTGTCGACGCCGAGATCGTCGAGGTCTCGGGTGCGACCGAACTCACCCCCCACGTCGAAATGGCGGATGGGATCGTCGACATCACGAGTACGGGGACCACGTTGGCGGTCAACCGTCTCGGCGTCATCGATGAAGTCCTGGAGAGCTCCGCGCACCTCTTCGCCCACGAGGATGTTTCAAACGACCGCAAAACCTCCGAGATCGATCGGGCTCTCGAATCCGTGTTGTCGGCGGAGGGCCGTCGCTACATTATGCTCAACGCCCCGGAATCCAACCTGGACCGGATCAAAGAAGTGATTCCCGGGATGGGCGGTCCAACCGTGATGGACATCGCGGGAACCGACCAAGTCGCCGTGCATGCGGTGGTGCGCGACGATGAAGTGTTCAGGTCAGTCACAAAGCTGAAGGCCGAAGGCGCGACCGACATCCTCGTGACCGAAATCGAACGGTTAGTCGAGTAGCGATCGGGACCAGCGTTATTCAAGCAGGCCGAGTTCTTCGAGTCGCGAGACGATCTTGTCGACGGCGTGTTCGGCGTCCTTGGGGCGTTTACCGCCCGTGATCACGAGTTTCCCACTGCCAAAGAGCAGCGCGACGACCTCCGGCTCGTCGAGGCGATAGACCAGACCGGGGAACTGCTCGGGCTCGTACTCGATGTTCTCCAGGCCCAGCCCGATGGCGATGGCGTTGAGGTTGAGCTGGCGGCCCAGATCCGCGCTGGTGACGATGTTCTGGACGACGATTTCGGGATCGTCCTCGACCTGAATGGAGAGATCGCGAAGCTTGTCGAAAACGATGTGGAGACTTTCGTGGACGTCGTCCGTGCTTTTCGCGCCGGTACAGACGATCTTCCCGGAGCGGAAGATGAGTGCGGCGGATTTTGGTTCCTGGGTCCGGTAGACCAGACCGGGGAACTGCTCAGGATCGTAATCCGCCCCTTCGAGATCCATGGCGACCGACTGGAGATCGAGCTCCTGCCCGATCCCGGTCGACGCGACCACGTTCTCGATGTTGATGGTTTCCTTGGGATCAGTCATATGCGTTTTAAGGCTTGTATTTAAACCTTATAAATATTTGCAGTGCATGGGGAGTATGCCTGTTTGTTGATTGGTCGGCAGACTATTGTTTGCTACGCAACCGATACGCTCAGGGGTGTGGCCCGTTTCCACCCAGGCGTGTACGTGCTGGAGTTCGCGGGTGAGGACGATCAGTTCGCGGCGGCGGAAGCCAGAGCTGCTGCGACGGACGTCTCGGTCCTTGCTCCAGGTATTGGGACGGCCTCGGCAGTCGATCGCGAGCGGATTACCGGTCTCGCGTTCACTCGCCGGGTAAGCGAACTAGTGGGCCAAACCCGGGACGGTGGTGACGGACTTGTGTCGATCCTCGAAGCAGCGCCGGTCAAGCGATCCGGAACGGTCGCTGTTCGGGCCAGAGACGTGAGAGGAACGGCCGGGATCGATACCCAGGCGGTCGAACGGCAACTCGGCCAATCGCTCGTCGATCGGGGGTTCGAGGTTGATCTTACCGATCCGGAGCAAACACTTTCGGCCCTGTTCGCCGACGATCTGGCGGTTCTCGGCTGGGAGGTCGCAACCTCCGACCGGGGATACGGCGATCGGACCCCGACCGATCGCCCCTTTTTCCAGCCGGGGAGCATGGACCCCCTTTTGGCCCGCGCTGTGGCGAACTTGGCCCGAACTGAGCCGGGTGACCGCGTCCTCGATCCCATGTGTGGAACAGGCGGCGTACTCATCGAGGCGGGCCTGCTCGGGGGCCAGCCCATCGGATTCGATGCTCAGGAGAAGATGGTTCGAGGTGCCCGGACGAACCTTCGGGCAGCGCTCGGTGTCTCACCCCACCTTGCCCAGGGGGATGGGACCGCCCTCCCACTCCCGGACAACAGCGTCGATGCTGTCGTCTTCGATGCGCCGTACGGCCGCCAATCGAAAATCGCGTCCCACGGGCTTGAGGAGTTGATCCAGGGCGCATTCCAGGAAGCCGCAAGAGTCGGTACCCGGGCGGTTGTCGTGGCCGATAGGGGGTACGACACGCTCGCCAGGGCGGCCGGCTGGACCGTCACGGAGAAACACCAGCGACGCGTCCACCGGTCGCTCACCCGGCACATCCACGTGCTGACTCACGAGCACTGATCAGGGCGTCTCAACCGGCGAATCCAGATTCGCCGCCGGGTCAAGCATGGACAACAGGTGACTGAGGTGGATTCGGTTACTGGTGCCCTGGGTCAGGTCGAACTCGATCTGCCCGGCGACGGTGTGGACCCGGGCCAACCGGTCCCCGCTGTACCGTGTCCGTGCGGCGTCCATGATTTCTTCGAGGAGTTCCTCGCCGGACCGGCCTTCGTCAACGAGTAAGTCATCAAGGATCGAACGGGCGTCCTGGAAATCGCCGTCCTCGGCAGCCGCGAGCATCGCTTCGATGCGGTTGTCCAGCCCGACGTGTTTGAGCGGCTCTAACACGTTCGTCCCCGACAACTCGCCGTTCGCCTCAGCAGCAGTTTGGGCTGCCAGGATCGCCTCTCTGAGATCCCCTTCGGCATAGGACGCCAGATAGGAGAGTCCTTCCTCGTCTGCAGGTACGCCCTCTGCGTCAGCGATTGCGGCCAGAACCGAGACTGTTTCCTCCCGCGTGGGCGCACGCATTGGGATCGGGACACACCGCGAGCGGATCGGGGCGATCAGCTTACTCGGCTGGCGCGTGGTGATGATGAACTGTGTCGCCTCGTAGTACTGCTCCATCACCCGGCGAAGGGCCTGCTGGAAGTCTTCCCTGATCGCCTCGGCGTTGTCGAGGAGAATTGTGTTGTACGAGCCGGAAACCGGTGGGTGGCTTGCCGACTCGGTCAGCACGTAGTTGATCAGATCGGCTTTCGAGGAGTTTCGCTTTCGCTTCGGGGTGATGAACCGCTCGAACCTGGGGTCAGTGCTCAGTTCTTTTTTCGTCAGCCCGAAGAAATCGGCCACGTTGATCTCGATGAGATCACCTTCCGCGTCCTCGTGGGCCGCGTCTGCGAGAGCGCGCACGGCGGCGGTTTTCCCCACGCCCGGTGGGCCATGAACGACGAGATTGAACGGATCTGACACGGCGTCCTGGAGCCGCTCGCGTACCGACTCCTGGGGAATGTCCCCGATTTCGGGGGCGTAACCGTCGATCCAGAGGGGCCGCTCCATCGCCGGAACATACCCGTTCGGCCGGTAAGAATCGGTCGATTCGACGGGGCACTCCGAAGCGGGTATACCGGGACCGGCCGAAACGGGAGTATGACGCTTCGAATGACGTTTCTGGGGACCAGTGGGGCAATCCCGACGACGGCCCGCAATCCCAGTTCTATCTTTTGCAGACGGGCCGGTGAGGCCTTCCTCTTCGACGTTGGCGAGGGCACCCAGCGCCAGATGATGCGGTTTGGCACTGGCTTCGACGTCGATGCGATCTTTCTGACCCACGTTCACGGGGATCACGTCCTTGGACTTCCGGGCCTCGTCCAGACTTGGGAGTTCAACGAGCGGACCGACCCCTTGGTCGTCTACACGCCACCGGGGACGCGAAGTCGGGTGGTCGATTTGATCTATGCGATCACCGACGAACCCGATTACCCGGTCACCGTCGAGGAGGTCGACCCTGGGACGACGATTCGGGAGCGACCGGAGTACGAGATCCGAACTATCGCGACTGAGCACCACACGCCTGCAGTCGGCTACGCGCTCGTGGAAGCCGATCGGAAAGGGCGCTTCGACCGGGACCGGGCCGAGGAACTCGGTGTTCCGGCCGGGCCGATGTTCTCTACCCTCCACGACGGTCACCCTGTGGAACTCGAGGACGGTACTGTTGTCGAGCCCGATCAGGTCGTTGGCCCGCCCAGACCAGGTCGAACCGTCGTCTACACGGGTGATACGCGTCCCACAAAAGCCGTTGAACGGGCCGCTGACGGCGCGGATCTGCTCGTTCACGATGCAACCTTCGCGGACACCGAAGCTGACAGGGCGCGAGAAACCGGTCATTCGACGGCCCGAGAAAGCGGTCGTATTGCACGAACCGCGGCAGCAAAACAACTCGCATTGACCCACATATCCCCACGGTACGCCGGTGAAACGGGGACACTCCTACAGCAAGCCAAAGACGCCTTCGACGGCATGGTCCGAGTCGCCGAAGACGGCCAGACTATCGAGGTTCCCTATCCCGAGGAGCGTTAACCGTACCGATAGGTCATGCCCGTCCCATTGGGTGGGTTCTCCCAGATGACGTTGTCATAGGGACAGGCCCAGCGGCAGCTCCCACATTCCAGACAGTTCTCGTAGGCGATCAACGGGACGCCGTCTTCATCGCCCTCGTTGCGCCAGACGTTCGCCGGACAGACCGAGACACAGTCGTAGGTCTCACAGTCCAGGCAGGTCTCGTCCTCGAAGACGCCGAGATGGGAGTCCTCGTGGTCGGTGTACTTGTTCGCGTAGAGGCGGTCCTCGATGCTCGGTCGCTCGATCTCGGGGGTTTTGGGGTGTGCGCTCATGAGAGGAGTTTTCGGTATTTCCAGGCCTTTTTCGCCGCGCCTGTCCAGCCGCCGGCCGCCCGGAGCAGCATGTTTTTGGCCCGTTTTGCGTGGGTCTCTTTCGGTTCGTAGTCCTGTTTGAAGAATTCGAGTTCGGCCTCGGTCAGCGCTTTGGGCAACTGCTGGAAGAGGAACTGCTTCTCGTCGTGGGCGAAGTCGCTGAACCAGTCGTAGTTCTGCAGGTTTTCCATCACGTAGGAAGACTCGAGTTCCTCGGGATAGGACTGTAGCGCCGCCGCGTCGGTCCGGCCGGCCTGGATGGCCTCCACGATGGCGTTACCAGCCAGATAGCCGCTTTCGACGGCCATGTTCGTTCCTTCCAAGTGAATGCCATTGTTAAGGAGCAGGCTGGCGGCGTCGCCGATGATCACGGCCCCGTCGTGGGCCAGCTCCGGCACTGAGGAGGCACCGCCTTCGGGGATGCTTTTGGCCGAATACTCGACCACTCGGCCGCCTTTGACCAGCGGGGCAACGGCCGGGTGCTCCTTGAAATCCGAGAGGAGTTCGTCCGGCTTCCGGTCGTCCTCGATTGCGTCGGAGATAGTGTAGGCGACCCCGATGGCGAGGGTCCGCTTGTTCGTGTAAATGAATCCACCACCGACGCCCCCGCCACAGGCACCTTCACCGAAGTAATGGTAGGCAGCACCATCGTCTTCGCCGAGGCCGAACCGCTCCTCGATAGTTTCGCGGTCGTACTTGCGGACCTCCTTGACTCCGATAGCGACCTTCTCCGGCGGATCGGTTTCCTTGAGGTCGGCTGCTTCCGAGACCAGCGAGTTGCCACCCTCGGCCAGGACCACCATCGGTGCGTGGATCGTTCCGTCTGGTCGGTCCGTTTCGACGCCGACGATCGATTCGCCCTCGCGGACAAGGTCGGTCACGGTCGTCTCCGTGATGAGCGTGGCCCCAGCTTCGATGGCCTGGTCCGCGAACCATTCGTCGAAGTTGCCGCGGAGCACCGTGTAGGTGTCGTTGTGCGGCGATTCCTGCCACTGACCCGGCTTGATCGACATCGCAGTTTCGTCCTCGGTTGAGAGCAATCCGAAGCGCTTCGTCCCGAGGTGGCGTTCGACTGGTGCGTCCTCGAAGCCCTCGCCCGTGAGTTCCCGGATTCGAGGGGTGTACATCGTCCCGCCGAAGACGTTTTTCGCGCCGGGATAGTTCCCCCGCTCAATGAGGAGGACCTCGAGGTCCTGTTGAGCCATCGTCAAAGCGGCCGCACTGCCGGCCAGGCCAGCGCCGACGACGATTGCGTCGAAGTAGTCGTCGAAGTTCGGTCTTTCAGTCATGCTGTGCCCTCCTGTTCATCCCGAATCGCGTCAGTCAGTGCCGGGAGCACCTCGAAGAGGTCACCGACGATGCCGTAATCGGCGTCGTCGAAGATCGGGGCGTTCGGGTCGTCGTTGATCGCCACGATCGTCTGGGAGTCGTTCATGCCTTCGAGGTGCTGAATCGCGCCGCTGATGCCCGCAGCGACGTACAGGTCCGGTTTGACGGTCTTCCCGGTCTGGCCGACCTGACGGGCTGCTTCGATCCATCCCTCTTCGACAGCTTCCCGCGTCGCAGCGACCTCTCCGCCGAGCAGATCCGCGAGTTCTTCGATTGGGCCGAATTCGCCTTCGGTGCCGAACCCACCGGCCACGATTACTTCTGCGTCAGTGATGTCGGTAATGTCACCGACAACTCGCTCGAGAACCCTGGAGTGAACGTTTTCCTCACCGACAGCGGCTTCGACCTCGGTGGTCGTGCCCTCTCGGTCGGGATCGGGCTCGGCGGCGTCGAAGACACCGGGCCGAACCGTGGCCATCTGCGGTCGGTGTTCCACGCACTTGATCGTCGCCATGGCGTCCCCGCCGAAGGTGGGTCGTTTCGCGAGGAGAAGGTGGGTGTCGGCCTCGATTTCGAGTTCCGTACAGTCAGCGGTCAGCCCGGCGTAGGTGGGGACCGCCACGCGGCCAGCGAAGTCTCGGCCTGTGTGGCTCCCGCCAATGAGAACGATGTCGGGTTTGCGTTCTTCGACGAGTTCGCTGAACTGTTCACCGTACGGTCCGGGGAGATAGGGCTCGAAGATCGGGTCCTCGACTACGAGCACTTCGTCAGCGCCCCGCTCGATGGCCTCCTCGGCCAAGTGGGACACGTCCTCGCCCATGACCAGGGCCACTAACCGTTCCCCTTTCTCATCGGCGAGTTCCCGGCCCTTCTGGAGCAGTTCCCAGGAGACCTTCGCAGCCTCGCTCTCGTGCTGTTCGATGAAGACCCAGACGTCCTCGTATTCGTCAGTATCAACTTCACCCGGCATCTAGATCGCCCCCTCGCTCTGGAGTTTGTCGACGAGTTCGTCGACGGAGTCAACCATTTCCCGTTCCCGCTCGACTGGGTCGGCCGTGTCCATCCCGCCGACAGACGTCGGGGAGGCAGCGAGACCGACCGATTCTTCGATGCCGAGGTCACTGGCCGAGTACTCCTCGGGTTCGAACTCCGTTTCCGAGAAAATCTTCCGGTGGAGTCCAGCGACTCGTGGTTCGTTCATGCCGAAGCCGACGGCCACGACCACGGGCAGGCTTGCGGCCACTTCCTCGTGGCCACCTTCGATGTCCCGCGTTGCGACCAGTTCGTCGTTCTCCGGCCGGGGTTCGAGTTCTTCGACGTAGGTGAGCTGTGACCAGTCGTTGTGGGCGGCGATGCCGGGTGGCACCTGCCCAGTCGAGGAATCAGTACTCTCCTCGCCACAGATCACGACGTCGCCGTCGAGTTCCTCGGCGCTCGCGGCCAGGGCCAGGCTCGTCGGCCAGGTGTCACTGCCGCCGAAGGCCCGATCGGTCAACAGGATGCCGTCATCGGCACCCAATCCGACGGCGGCCTCCAGGACGGCTTTGGCGAAGGGTGGCCCCATCGTTACGGCGGTTACCGTTCCGCCAACCGCCTCTTTCAATCGGAGTGCCGTCTCGACAGCATTGTAGTCGGGTTTGTTGAGGACGGCCTCGGCGTCGGAGCGATTCAGCGTTCCGGTGTCGGGATCGATCGAGACGTCGTCAGCGTCGGGAACCTGTTTAACGCAGACGACTATGTTCCATTCTCGTGACATATGCGTATCGATGCTGGGTGACCGGCTCCGCGATTCGATTCGAGAGCCCGCTTGGTCGGTCCTACAGGCAGGCCTGCTTTCGGTTCGTCAGTCGACCGACCAGTCGCGCGCCGGATTCCGTGCACCAGTGTTGGCAAGCTTTGCGGTCACCGGCTATGAATCCTTCACTTTTTCTCGGAGGTCGGCAGAGCATGGTTTGTTTCAGCATGGTCCGGTCGTTCCGGCTCTCAAGGCCACTAATGGGCGGAACGAACTTATTTATCTCGCCACCATACCCAGGTCCGTGAGCACTCGGACCGACGCACTTGACACCCTCGTCTACGGTGTCGACGTGCAGAGCGGGGACGTCCGTGGGGATGCCCCAGCCTATGCCCTCTGTGTTTTCGACGGCGAGCCGGTCGAGCGGGCCAGCGTGAGCTATCACAAACTCCTTCGCCGGATACAGACGGCAGAACCGGACCTCATTGCGACGGACAATATGTACGAGTTGGCCGCGGACAAGGACGACCTCGTCCGCTTTTTGCGACGGCTTCCGCCGGACACGACCTTGGTCCAGGTGACGGGAGACGAACGACCGGAACCGCTTTCCAGAGTCGCTAATCGGCATGGGGTTCCCTATGACTCGGACCCAATGTCCGAAGCCGAAGCAGCGGCCAGACTCGCGGCTCGGAACGTGGGCGCCGCTGTTCGGGCGTTTACCGATCGCACGACGGTGAAAGTCTCGCGCGGCCGTTCCATCGGGAAGGGTGGGTCCAGCGAAGACCGGTACACGCGTCGCATTCACGGCCACGTCAAGACCGAAGCGAGGCGGGTTGGCTCGGCACTTGAGGAGGCTGGACTCGACTACGAGCGGGACGTGACCGAGAAATATGGGGGGTTCTCGAACGCCGTCTTTACGGTCGAGGCACCGGTGAGCGAGATCCCAGTCTCCGGGGGCCGATCTGGTGATACCCGGATCGAGATCGAACCCGTCAAGCGGGACGGTGTCGATTTCGAACCACTCGTCACCCGTCGGGACCGGGTTTTTGTCGGGATAGATCCCGGGACCACGACTGCGGTTGGGATCGTGGATCTCGATGGCTCGCCGCTGGAAACCTGGCACAGCCGAACGGCTGACATGGCGACGGTCATCAAGTGGATAATCGAACGTGGTCGACCGATCCTCGTCGCCGCCGACGTCACGCCGATGCCCGAAACTGTCGAGAAGATCCGCCGAAGTTTCGACGCAGCCGCGTGGACCCCCGCAAGGGATCTACCGGTCGACGAGAAACTCCACCGGACACGGAACGCGTCGACGGCGAACGACCACGAACGAGACGCATTGGGCGCCGCGCTGTTCGCCCACGACGAATACGCGGACACCATCCAGCGGGTGGTGGAAAAACTTCCACCCGACGTCGATCGCGAGGCGGTCGTGGGGGAGGTGATCGCCGAGGAGACGACTGTCGAGGCGGTGCTCCGGGAGCGGGCGGAGTCGACCGCTGAGTCCTCGTCCGAGTCAGGGGCTGAACCGCCCGAGCCGAGCCCTGAACAGGTTCGCATCCGGGACCTCGAAACCCAGGTCGAGCGGCTTCAGTCACATGTCGAGGACCTCAAAGTCCGACTCGACGAGAAGGACTCGACCATTGAGGACCTGCAGAACCGGCTTTCGTCGGCCAAACGCGAGGAACGGACCGAGGCTCGGTCCCGGCGGGAGGTGTCCAAACTCCAGTGGGAGAACAACCGGCTCAAGGGCGAACTGGAGGAAGAACGCCGGGCTCGCGAAGACTTGGAAGCCAAACTGGAGCGATTGAAAGAACTCTGGAAACTCGACCATTCGAACTTCTCCGACGTGGACCAGGCCGGCGATCTGAC
The DNA here is from genome assembly GCF_036626455.1 of Halodesulfurarchaeum sp. NCBI lineage: Archaea > Methanobacteriati > Methanobacteriota > Halobacteria > Halobacteriales > Halobacteriaceae > Halodesulfurarchaeum > Halodesulfurarchaeum sp. The sequence goes on from NZ_JAZKRK010000009.1 coordinate 56,040, forward strand.
GTCGGTGAAAATGATCGAGAAATTCACGGTCGAGTCGATCGAGGCGGCTGACGAGGCCTTTGGAATCGCTACTGGGGACGTGGTCTATCTTCGGGACGCGTCGGGAGCGGGTCGTCGAACGGCCGAACGGCTCATCGAGTACGAACCGGGTCTCGTCCTCCGGAATGGCGGGATTTCCGACGTCGCGGACCGGTTGCTCTTTGAACACAAGGTGCCGGTGGCTTCCGCCGACTTGGTGACGATCCAGGAGGTCGACGAACTGGCGGTGGCTCGGGAGGCAGATGTCACAGCGGCCATCGAGGACTGGGAGGAACGAGCGAGGGAACGGCTCCATTCGAAGAACGCAGCGATGGTCGATCAGCTAATCTCGGAACACCGGGCCGATCGGCGGGATGCTGATCCGAGCGAACTCCTCGATTCGTGACCGGGGCGAACAGGTGGCCTGCCAGCAGGACAGGCTGGCGGTCGTCCGGAACGGTGGGCCACACCCGACATGACATGGCTGATGCCGAGTCTGTCGCGGTCGGAAACCCGCTCTCGCGAGCCGTTCCGGGCAAGTGTCAGGGCATGCAGGGGCCTGGCCCGGTCTTGCTATTTGAACATTGAGGCGGGTTTCATGTCGGCGACTTCCAGAAGCCCTAACCTCCCAGCCCGATTGCGAGGGCGTATGGACACCTACGACCTCCTGACTCGGAACGCCTCGGAGGTGGTCACGGACGAGGAACTCCGGACAGTGGCAGCCGATCCCGAGGGAAAGCGGGCCTACGTGGGATACGAACCATCGGGGGTCCTTCACATTGGGCATCTCTTGACCGCGAACAAACTCATCGACTTGCAGGACGCCGGACTCGAGGTCGTCGTTCTGCTCGCGGACGTGCACGCGTATCTCAATGGGAAGGGGACCTTCGAGGAGATTCGGGCGACCGCCGAGCAGATGAAAGCCCAGTTCGTCGCCTATGGACTCGACCCCGAGCAGACGGAGTTTCGCTACGGCTCCGAGTTCCAACTCGACGAGGAGTACGTACTGGACCTTCACACCATCGCGCTGGAAACCTCGCTCAACCGTGCCAAACGGGCGATGGCCGAGATTCAGAGCGGCGAGACGATCACGGTTTCACACGTCGTCTACCCGCTCATGCAGGCCCTTGACATCGAATATCTCGACCTAGATCTGGCCGTCGGCGGCCTCGACCAGCGCAAGGTCCACATGCTGGCCCGCGAGGAACTCCCGAGTCTGGGATACGAGGTCCGACCGGCGATTCACACTCCGATTTTGGGCGATCTGGAGACCGGCGAGGGCAAGATGTCTTCGAGCGGGGGCGTGACGATCTCGATGGAGGACTCCCGAGAGGCCCTCGAAGAGAAGGTCAACGCGGCGTTTTGCCCCCCGACACCCGATCCCGAGGGCGATAAAGTCAATCCGGTCTTCCAGTTGTTCCAGTATCAGATCTTTCCGCGAGTCGACCGCGTCGTCGTGGAGCGGCCCGAGAAATACGGAGGCAACCTGGAATACGACGGCTATGAGGGGCTTGCTGGCGATCTCGAATCGGGCGAACTCCATCCGGCCGATGCGAAGTCGGCACTTGCAAGTCAACTCGATACCCTGATCGCGCCGGGCCGGGAACGGCTTGAGGAGCTTCGGGACTAACCCCGGTTTTGGACCGGGTCGGCGGTTTCGTGTGGTGGGGTTTAAGCGTTTGTGTTGCCAATCCGAAGCCATGAGCGAGAACGAGCGTGGGCGAACGGACCTCAGAATGCCGGACGATGACGAGGTATTCGCCGTGGTCGAGAACATGCTCGGAGCGAATCGTGTAAAAGTCAGGTGCGAAGACGGCGTCGAGCGCATCGCCCGCATCCCGGGCCGGATGCAAAAACGCATCTGGATCCGGGAGGACGACGTGGTGCTGGTTGAACCGTGGGACTGGCAAGACGAGAAAGCAGATATCGCCTGGCGATACGAGAAAAGCGAGGCTGACCAACTCAAAAAGGAGGGTCACATCGGGTGAGCAGTGACTGACGAGTTCGTCGAATCCGGCCCCACCGATGAGGTGGGCGACGAGTGGGAGGCGATCGATGTCAGGGACACCGAGGCGGACCGCATCGCCAGACAAAAGGACCGGGAGTTCTCCGAGTTTCGCAAGCGGCTGAAAAACACCGAACAGTTCAAAGTCGAGGGCTCGGTCTTCGACGACGCGACCTACGCCGCCCTGTACAAACTCGTCCAGGACGATTACCTCCAGGCCTTCGGCGGTCCGATTTCGACGGGCAAGGAGGCAAACGTCTACGAAGCACTGGACGACGAGGGTGAAACCGTCGCCGTGAAGGTCTATCTGACGACCACCAGTAACTTCCAGCAGATGAGCGACTACCTCGAAGGCGACCCGCGTTTCGAGGGCATTCGTGGGTCGACGACCAAAGTCGTCATTGCGTGGGTGCGCAAGGAGTATTCGAACTTAAAGCGGGCCCAGGCGGCCGGCGTCGCCGTTCCCAACCCGCTGGCTGTCCAACGAAACGTGCTGGTCATGGAGTACCTGGGCGACGAGGAGGGGCCGGCGCCAACTCTCGTCGACGTCACGATCGAAAACCCGGAAACGGCCTATTCGGTCGTCAGGGAATACATGCGACGGCTCTACGATGCGGGCCTGATCCACGGCGACCTCAGCGAGTTCAACCTGGTTTTCCACGACGGCCAGATCACCGTCATTGACGTGGGACAGGCAGTCACGGTTCACCATCCCAACGCTGAGGAGTTCCTCGAACGCGACTGTCGAAACATCGCCTCGTTTTTCGCGGATCTGGACGTGGACGTGACAACCGAATCCCTCAGATCGTATCTGGAAACGGAGGCCTCGCCGCCGAGCCGGGACTAATGGCAGCGGCCGGGAACGAACGCTTAAACCTGCAGAGTCGCTATTCCCGGTCATGCAACACGTGAAGATTCCGACGGAACGGATCGGGGTCCTCATCGGCGAAGGGGGTGAGACCGTCGAGACGATCGAGCAGGCCGCGGAAGTCGAACTCACTATCGACTCCGAGGACGGGGCCGTCCGGATCGAGTCGGTCGGAGACACGGTGAAGGGCATGACTGCCTCGAACATCGTCGAGGCCATCGGGCGTGGCTTTTCGCCGGAAGAGGCATTGTCGCTTCTCGACGACGAAATGCGGATGTTCGACCTGATCAACATTGATCGGGCAGCCCGGAACGACACCGATCTACGACGCAAAAAGGGCCGCCTCATTGGGGAGGGTGGGCGAACCAGGGAACTTATGGAGGAGTTGACCGGTGCGAGCGTGGTGATTTACGGCTCGACGATGGGTATTATTGGGTCGCCTCGCCAGGTCGAAATTGTTCGGAGCGCCGCAGATATGCTGCTTGACGGGGCTCCACACGGTGCCGTCTACTCCTTCCTGGAGCGCAAACGCGTCGAGGAGTTGAAGAGCCAGGGGATGGACTATCACGAGTTTTCGGACTAAGCCCGCGCAACACCCGGGCCGCAGCGCTCAGGACGCAACTCCACCTAAAAAGGATTGCCATGAGAAGTCATAACACGACAGGCACCCGTGGAAGCCCGGTTCTGTATTCTGGACCAGAACGTTTATATAGAATAGCAAAACAACTCTCTTCCGACCATGGCGCAAATGGGTAATCAGCCCCTCATTGTTCTTTCGGAGGAGTCCCAGCGAACATCGGGCGAAGACGCACAGTCGATGAACATCACCGCGGGTAAGGCGGTCGCGGAGTCCGTCCGCACCACCCTCGGCCCGAAAGGGATGGACAAGATGCTCGTCGATTCGACGGGGAACGTCGTCGTTACGAACGACGGTGTCACCATTCTCAAAGAGATGGACATCGAGCATCCGGCGGCCAACATGATCGTCGAGGTCGCCGAGACCCAGGAGAAGGAGGTCGGTGACGGCACTACGACCGCCGTCATCGTCGCCGGCGAACTCCTCTCCGAGGCCGAGAACCTGCTCGACCAGGACATTCACGCCACCACGCTGGCCCAGGGCTACCGCCAGGCCGCGGAGGAGGCAAAGGACTTGCTTGAAGACAAGGCCATCAGCATCTCAACCGAAGACACCGAGTATCTCGAACAGATCGCCGCGACGGCGATGACCGGGAAGGGCGCGGAGACCGCCAAGACCTCGCTCTCGAGTCTCGTCGTCTCTGGTGTTCAGTCAGTTGCCGACGAGACCGGCATCGACACGGACAATGTCAAAGTCGAGAAGGTCGTCGGCGGCGCCATCGACAACTCCGAGCTGATCGAGGGCGTCATCGTCGACAAGACTCGCGTCGACGAGAACATGCCCTACGCCGTCGAGGATGCCAACGTGGCACTCGTTGACTCCGGTCTCGAAATCGAGGAGACCGAAATCGACACCGAAGTCAACGTCACCGACCCCGACCAACTCGAAGAGTTCCTCGAGCGGGAGGAGGCCCAGCTTCGCGAACTCGTCGACGCGCTCGCCGAGGCCGGCACCGACGTCGTCTTCGTCGACGGCGGCATCGACGACATGGCCCAGCACTTCCTCGCCGAGGAAGGCATCCTGGCCATTCGCCGCGCGAAGTCCGACGATATGACTCGCATCGCCCGCGCCACCGGTGCGACGGCAGTGTCGAGTGTCCGTGACATTTCTGCGGACGATCTCGGGCAGGCTGGCTCGGTCGCGCAGAAGGACGTTGGCGGTGACGAACGGATCTTCATCGAGGACGTCGAGGAGGCCAAGTCCGTGACCCTGATCCTCCGTGGCGGCACGGAGCACGTCGTGGACGAGGTCGAGCGAGCCATCGAGGACTCGCTCCACGTCGTCCGCGTGACGCTCGAAGACGGGCAGGTTGTCCCCGGTGGCGGCTCGCCCGAGACGGAACTGGCGCTGGAACTTCGCGGCTTCGCCGATTCGGTCGGCGGCCGCGAAGCCCTCGCGGTCGAGCACTTCGCTGACGCGCTGGAAGTCGTCCCGCGCACGCTCGCGGAGAACGCAGGTCACGACCCGATCGACTCCCTGGTTGAACTTCGAAGCCAGCACGACTCTGGCTCCAGCGGCTACGGGCTCGACGCCTACACTGGCGACGTCCTCGACATGGAAGACGAGGGTGTCGTCGAACCGCTCCGCGTGAAGACCCAAGCCATTGAGTCGGCCACCGAGGCCGCCGTGATGATTCTCCGTATCGACGACGTGATCGCCGCCGGCGACCTCAAGGGCGGCGCCACCGACGATGACGACGATGACATGCCTGCCGGTGGTCCCGGCGGCATGGGCGGCGGCATGGGTGGCGGAATGGGCGGCATGGGCGGTATGGGTGGCATGGGCGGCGCGATGTAGGAGCGGTCGAAGACCGCTCCGAACTGGCGAACGGGCGCGGTTTGCCCGTGAGCCGGGAGACGACCGAAGGGAGTCTCCGTATGTGCGAGCGGGCGCGGTTTGCCCGTGAGCCGGGAGA